>BNWK01000033.1 GCA_025998775.1 Alphaproteobacteria bacterium
ATATGCTGATGCTCGGACCTCCTGGAGTGGGAAAATCGCTGATAGCATCGCGAGTGCCTGGAATTCTCCCTCCTTTCTCGTCGGAAGAAGCGCTTGAAGTTACTATGATCCACAGTCTCGCCGGACAAATATCGGAAACAGGACTGATAAGCGAGAGACCGTATCGATCTCCCCATCATTCGGCATCTTTGGTGTCGATTGTTGGCGGTGGAGTACATGCAAAGCCCGGAGAAATTTCGTTGGCTCATCGTGGCGTATTATTTCTTGATGAGCTTCCAGAATTTTCGCGGGCATCACTTGAATCTCTCAGACAGCCGCTGGAAACAGGGAAAATCACCATTTCCAGAGCCAATAATCACATTACGTACCCGGCGCGAATACAACTAATTGCCGCCATGAATCCATGTCGCTGCGGATATCTCGGCGTTGATGGAAAAGAATGCAGTATGGCTCCCAAGTGCGGAAAAGACTACCTGAGAAAAATCTCCGGACCTCTTCTGGATAGGATAGACATATTCATGGATGTTCCAGACGTTAAAATCTCGGATTTCGCGCAGTCAAAAGAGGACATAGAGCCATCTTCGGTCATAAGAAAACGCGTGATGTCAGCTCGAGATATTCAGGCAAACAGATATGAAGGTATGCCTATAAAAACGAATGCCGAAGCTGATGGACAGGAATTGGAAAAGTACATTATTGAAGACGCCAAAGAAATACTATACAAGTGCGTAGACAAAGCAAAAATTTCAGCCCGCGGCTATTATCGGGTTCTAAAACTCGCCAGAACGTTGGCTGATTTGGAACAGAGCGATTACATCCGATCTGATCATATATATGAATCAATGAGTTATAGGAGAGTGGAATGGTAGTAAATAAAGAAGATACGTCCGGAACTTTTTTATCTTTTTCAGAAGAGGACACTAAATTAATTGCGCAATCATTTTCTAAATTCGCAAAAAAGGGAGTGTGCTTTAGTCTTTGCGGAGATCTTGGATACGGGAAAACAACTTTTGCAAAATTTTTAATGCAAGGCATCAATCCGGAGATATCAGATGTATCTAGCCCAACGTTTAACATTATTCAAATATATGAATGCAACGTCGCAGAAATATGGCATGTCGACTGCTACAGAATTAAATCATCTGACGAATTCCATGAGCTCGGATTGGAAGAAGCTTTCCAAAATTGCATAACAATCGTGGAATGGCCGGAAATCATCGATAACTTTCTTCCATCCAACAGAATTAAAATAAGATTTTCCATGACAGAAGATAACCATCGAATTATTCACTATGAGCTTCCTAACGCTGCATAGGGCTGTTTAATTCTCTAAAAGAATGGATTTTGTCAACTGGATCCCAACGTCGATGCGTGGTGTACTGGCGTCCATCCCAAGCCTGGCGATTTTTCATAGACTGATAGGACAAGAAAAAGGTTTTTTGAAACCATAGTTTGGTATTTTTTGCAAAAAGAGAACTTGCTATTTCTTTTCTTTTATTGTACATTCAGCGCATGTTTTTATTATAGGAGAAAAAGATGAAAAAACTAATTTGTAGTACGCTTGCGTTAGTATTATTCGCATCGGTTGAAGCATCTCCATTGACTAAGAGAGAGGCGTCACTTTGTCGTCATACCAAAACTGTGAACAGCCAGCAAGACAGCAGGGAAGTGAAGGTCCAGAAGACATATTGCAGAGAGTTTGATACGAAGGCCGCTTGGTTTCCGACGGCACCAAAACTAAGCATTGACAGCGATATCCACGCTGCTTTCTGTGACTTGTTTGGCGCGGGGACGGGACCGGTTTTTCCGACTATCGGGAGCAGGGACATTGCTGATTCTTATCTGCGATTCGCAGGACAAGAAGGCAAGCCGAAAATAATCATTTTTGGCTCTGGAAGGATATACGACGCCTATGGCTGTCTCTAGGCCGCGGCCTATAAAGATCCAAATAATTACCTGTTGGTCGACTGTGATCCAGGCGTGCGGCCAGACATAGTAGCTGATATTAATTTGGTAAGGGCCAAGGATTTCGGACCAGGCCTATACGATCGTGTTATAAATGAACATGTTGGTGGCTCGTTAAACAGACGAACACTATTGGGTGTTCTGTCACTTCTGCAGCCAGGTGGTCAGTATGTTACTCCAGTATTACCAAGACTTAGGTCCACGGCAAAGCATTGGCCTGATATCGACATGACTCAGCCGTATCGCATCTTTCATTTTGGGACAGGTACGTGTTATTTGCAGAATGGGAACCTTTCCGATGTTTTCGTAGACAGACAAACATATAAGACTTACGCTAATAATCCTCTTGCATTTTTTAACTGTTGTGCGGCGGATTTCGGGAAATATTGCGGTTTAGATCCTACAAAATTCAAAATAGAATTTAAAACGGTTAAGTCTGGCAGTGACAAATGGCCATACCTGTATGATACAGTTAGGAAGGAAGTCATGGTCGTCACTAAGCTGAAATAAGAATCACCCAAGCAATGCAGCGTGGGTTTTAGCCAAAACACGCCAAATAGAGAGAGGCTCAATTCACCAGTTCGGATAAGCGGACCTTGGCTTTTCGCATGAGAACGCACAAAATACGGCGTGGCGCCCTACATCGAGCTACGCGCTCCTCTGGACGACAAGAGACTCCGAACTTACCGTTATCCAGAGGATCGTGGCAACGTATTGATCCGCCGCCAACAGTGAAACCACTCGATCAACAATTATAAAATGGACTGTGTACTAGGCCATCTCTTTCGAAGCGCATATCCAGCGATCGTGTTTGGTCCCGTCAGATTTGCAGCGGGCATATTGTAATGCCGTAAACTTTCTAATGTCATTCGAAAATCATAAGACATATCTGGTTTTTGGGAAAAAACTATGGCGTCAGCTGCGCAAATTTACAATTATTCTTTCGTAATATGCAGATTTAATATATACTAAGTCGGCGATGTTTTTGCACGATGGATCTATGTTTTGCGCTCCGATTTTTTTTGGCTTCTGTTTTCAAGAAAAAGCAGGTTAGCTTCGGAAAAGATAGTAAAATTAAGTATTTCTTGGAATATTGATGCGAGAATATGATAATGTGCAGCTTGTGTGTGTACAGTAGATGGTATGTTAGAATTGTTAGAATGGATGCTCTGTATTATATTGGGAGAGGTAGATGGGAAAGATTGTAGACAGCGACAGCACTCTGCGCTGTTCGTTTTGCGGAAAAACCCAACACGAAGTAAAAAAGCTTATAGTCGGCCCTACGGTTTATATTTGTGACGAGTGCATCGAGTTATGTGCCGGAATAATCTCTGATATTTCGAGCAATAACACACCAAATGGAAAAAGCGCTCTGCCTTCTCCGCAGGAAATCTGTAAAACTCTAGATGATTATATAATCGGTCAGGATAAGGCGAAGAAGGTCCTTTCGGTGGCCATCTATAACCATTATAAGAGATTAAATCACTCTTCTAAGAGTAGTGATGTGGAGCTGTCCAAATCCAATATATTGCTGATTGGTCCGACTGGAACTGGCAAGACACTGCTAGCTCAAACATTAGCGCGAATAATTGATGTGCCGTTCACAATGGCAGATGCCACCACACTTACAGAAGCGGGCTATGTAGGAGAGGATGTCGAAAACATAATCCTGAAACTGTTGCAAGCGGCAGATTATAATGTAGAAAAAGCCCAGATGGGAATCGTCTATATAGACGAAATAGATAAGATTTCGAAAAAATCCGATAATCCCTCCATAACTAGAGACGTATCCGGAGAAGGCGTGCAGCAAGCTCTGCTGAAAATTATGGAGGGCACTGTGTCGTCCGTACCTCCGCAGGGCGGGCGAAAGCATCCTCAGCAGGAGTTCCTACACGTCGATACTACTAACATACTATTTATCTGTGGTGGAGCGTTTGCAGGGTTGGATAAGGTAATAGCTGCCCGAAGCAATAAATCTTCCATAGGTTTTGGCGCTGAAGTAAGCTGCAAGGACGACAGAAAAGTCGGCGAGATGTTTTCAAAAGTTGAGCCAGAAGATCTGTTGAAATACGGATTAATTCCTGAATTCGTTGGTCGATTGCCGGTGATTGCAACCCTAAACGATCTCGATGAAGCCGCTCTTGTATCCATATTAACACAACCAAAAAATGCTCTTATTAAACAATACCAGAAATTGTTTTTTATGGAGAACGTAACTCTTGCTTTCGAGGAGGAAGCTGTTTTGGCTATTGCGAAATTAGCTCTTGAGAGAAAAACTGGTGCAAGAGGACTTAGATCCATAATGGAGTCAGTGCTTCTTGATATAATGTACGAACTACCATCTAGCAAAAATAATGTCGAAGCAGTTATAATTTCAAAAGATGTTATTGAAGGTAAATGCGAACCTATACTAAGATATGCAGAAGTTAAGAGTAGCGCTACCTGCTAGGAGTTTATTTTGAATAATGTTTGCCCTGTGCTTTCGATAAGAGATATCGTTGTGTTTCCGCACGTCATTGTTCCGCTGTTTGTTGGAAGAGAGAGGTCGGTAAATGCTTTAGATGCAGCCATGGAAAGCGACAAGAAAATCGTTCTGCTGACTCAAAAAAGTCTGCACAATGATGATCCTGCCTACGATGATCTGTATCATGTCGGTGTTTTGAGTAATATATTGCAATTATTGCGACTTCCGGACGGAACCGTCAAAATCTTGGTGGAGGGCGTTGGCAGAGTTGAAGCGCTGAAATGCGTCGCCGATAAGGATTATTTTTCCGTACGCTACGAGTTTCTAAAAACTCAAAAAAACGAAAATACTCTGGAAATAGAAGCTTATCGTAGGACGGTCATAGAGCAATTCAATAATTATGCAAAACTAAATAAAAGAATATCGCCGGATACCGTTTCCGCAGTGAAAACGATGGAGTCCATCAACGATCTGATAGATGTTGTGTCGGCACATCTGGTGTTGCGCATACATGATAAGCAGACCCTTCTGGAAGAAACGAGTACTATAAAAAGATTCGAGAAGCTTCTTTCGTTTATGGAATCTGAAATCGATGTTATAAATGTCGAGCGCAAAATCCGGAATCGTGTAAAAAAACAGATGGAACGCAGCCAAAAGGAGTACTATCTCAACGAGCAGATAAAAGCCATTCAGAAGGAGCTGGGCGATCAGGAAAATGTCGTAGATGAAATTACGGAGCTTGAAAATAAAGCCAAAAAAATACATTTCTCGAAAGAGGCCAGCGAAAAATTTACTGCAGAATTGAAAAAACTGAGAAATATGCAGAGCATGTCTCCGGAAGCTACAGTTGTCCGCAACTACCTGGATTGGCTTATAAGCATTCCCTGGAATCACAAAACCAAGGTAAAAAGAGACATAAAAGCGGCAAAAGTTGTATTGGATCGGGATCACTATGGCCTAGATTCCGTCAAAGAAAGGATTCTCGAGTTTTTAGCTGTCCAAAATAAAGTGGGAAAGATAAAAGGATCGATAATCTGTTTGGTTGGACCTCCGGGAGTCGGAAAGACATCGCTGGCGAAATCCATTGCGGACGCAACTGGACGAAATTACGTGCGAATCTCTTTGGGAGGCGTACGGGACGAGTCTGAAATAAGAGGACATCGTCGTACATACATAGGTTCTATGCCAGGCAAAATCATATCCAGCATGAAAAAGGCCAAGTCATCGAATCCACTTTTTCTACTGGATGAAATCGATAAACTGGGCGCAGATTGGAAGGGAGATCCGGCCAGTGCGCTGCTGGAGGTGTTGGATCCGGAGCAGAATTGCGCTTTCAGCGACCATTATATTGAAATTGATTACGATCTTTCGGACGTTATGTTTATAACTACTGCCAACTCCTATAAAATGCCAGAGCCGCTTTTGGATCGTCTGGAGATAATAAAACTTTCCGGATACACCGAAATGGAAAAGTTGGAAATCGCCAATCGCCATTTGGTTCCAAAACAAAATGGCGAAAATGGTCTGAAGGAAAAAGAGTTTTCTATATCGGACGGAGCTCTTATGCTGCTAATCAGAAATTACACACGAGAAGCTGGCGTAAGAGGTCTTGAAAGAGAAATCGCCAATCTCGCCAGAAAAGTCGTAAAAGAACTCACCGAAAGCGATGGTGAAATAAAAAAGATCGATATTACAGAAGAAAATCTCGAGAAATACGCTGGTGTAAAGAAGTTCAAAAGATTGGAAACGGAGGACATAAATCTCGTCGGGGTTGTCACGGGACTGGCCTGGACGGAAGTCGGCGGCGAGCTCCTATCGATAGAGGCCATTAGTGTACCAGGAAAAGGAAAGACCACACTGACCGGAAAGTTGGGCGACGTAATGCAAGAATCGATACAAGCAGCCATGAGTTTTGTGCGTTCGAGAGCCGAATCATTTGGCATAGATCCCAAAACCTTCGATAGCACCGATTTCCACATTCACGTACCTGAGGGGGCAACCCCAAAAGATGGTCCGTCGGCAGGAATTGCGATGGTGACTAGCATTGTTTCAACTCTCACGACTATTCCAGTCCGAAAAGATGTTGCCATGACCGGTGAAATCACTCTCCGTGGTCGAGTACTTCCGATCGGGGGGCTGAAGGAAAAGCTACTGGCGGCACATAGAGGCGGCATAAAAACCGTCATTATGCCAAAGGAAAACGAACACGATTTGCATGATATCCCGCGTTGCGTTCTGGACGATCTGGAGTTGGTAAAAGTTGATACGGCAGACGATGTCTTGTTCACCGCATTGGCCGGAAGTCTTTCAAAAAAATCGCCGGAAGTTAGTGCAAATATGCTACCAGCTTGAAGCTGGACACATTTTCTGCTTCGTTACCTTCTGAAAGATATGCGAGCGCTACGCTCCCAGGGTGTTTTAGTTCTCAAAAAGCCCTGTGTGAATTGGATTTGGTCAGAAAAAATTACCGCTTTCAGCAAAAATATGATATAATACGATCGATATATGAGAGAAGCAGATTATGCGAAAAGTTAAAAACGCAGAAAACGTTGATTTATTATTGCCTAGCTGTGATTTCATATTCAAAGGCTTGTTTGGGCGAGAGGATCGTAAACGGCTGCTCATCAGTCTGTTAAATGCAATATTGGATGGCAATCCTTTTATTCATGATATTACCGTCGAAAATACGGATATTCCAAAGGATATCGAAGATGGCAAAAGCGTTCGATTAGATGTTCGCGCTACAACTGACGAACATACAAAGATAGAAATCGAGATCCAGTGCAAAGACGAAGGAAATATCGTAAATCGCGCTGCCTTTTGCCAATCTAAAATGTTACCGGAAGAGCTGCATGCAGGTGAGGAATATGACTCTCTTCCGAATCTTATATCAATTTGGATTACCAATTATGACGAAACTGGTCGCAATTATCATACGCATAAAATCAGATTTATGTATGAAGAAGATTCGGCTGGAAATCCGGCTGCATCGGCCAGCGATAAGTTTCGTATATTTATCATTGAATTGAAAAAAATTGATGAGAAACGAGCCAATATTTCTGATTTATTTTCGGTTTGGATGTCGTTTTTGAAAGCACCACAAACAATTCCGCAAGAGTTTTTAACCATTAAGGAGGTAAAGGAAGCCATGGAAGGTCTTATACATTTGAGTCAAGATCCGGAAGCGAGGCGCATATATAATCTGCGTTTAAGGGCAAAAAACGATGCCACTAATGCTGCATCTCATGCCATCAATAACGCTAGAAGAGAAGGCGAAGCTAGAGGCGAAGCAAGAGGAATTAAAAAAAGGCAAAGCTGAAGGCAGAACCGAAGGCAAAGCTGAAGGCAAAAGAGAGGTTGCCATGAAAATGTTATCAAATGGGATGGATATAACAGATATAGCTGAAATCACAAGTCTTTCGGTTGCTCAAATCAAGGAGTTGCATTTTTGAAAACACCACAAACAATTTCGTCGGAGTTTTTAACCATTAAGGAGCTAGAGGAAGCCATGGAACGCTTTGCGCCTGTGAAGCAAGATCCCGAAGCGAAACGCATATACGGCCTGCTCTTAAAGGCAAAAAACAATGCCATTAATGCCGAATCCCATGCTGCCAACAAAGCCAAAAGAGAAGCCGAAGCTAGAGGCGAAAAAAGAGAAATTGAAAAAGGCAAAGCTGAAGGAAAAATGGAAATGGCACTGAAAATGTTATCAAAACGGATGGATGTAACAGATATTGCTGAAATCACAGGTCTTTCGGTTGCTCAAGTCAAGGCCCTGCAGATTTGAAGGCACCAAACATTGAAAACAGTGGCGTTACCTTGTATTCTGCAATCCAGTAGGAGTGAAGATCGCATGTTGAACTTTTTCGATGCAGACAACACCGGCAGGTTTTATTTTATCATTGCTTTGATTTCAACGGTTTTGTTTGTGTTGAAGCTTTTTGTGTTTTCATTTCTTGATTTTGATTCCGAAGCTGCAAGCGATATTGGTGATGATGTAGGCGACGCTGCCCAACACCATGATTCCTTTACTTTTCTGTCACTTCAATCGATCTTGGCGTTCCTAATGGGATTTGGTTGGATTGGATTGGCTGGAGTACTGGAATGGCGTTTGGAGACATGGTCGTCGTTTCTGGTTGCGGTTGCCGTTGGTGCTGTGTTTATGGCTTTATCAGTATGGTTGATGTTTCAGGTAAAGAAACTAAATAAGGTTCGCGAGAGTGACTTGAATAAGTCCGTGAATAGAGTAGGTATTGCATATACGCGTTTTTCTCCCAATGGAGTTGGTCAGATACAAATGGAATTGGACGGCAAATTGTCTGTCGTTGATGCCACCAGCAAATTTTCGGAGGATATTAATGCATTTGAACAGATAAGAGTTGTTGCGGTGGAAAATAATGTGATTTACATAGAGAAATTGTTGGATTCATAGGAGGTAAAAATGGAAGCAGAAGCTATTTCAGCTGGACTAATGGGAATGCTGATTGTTCCGGCGCTGATAATAATTGCCGTATTAATGTTTGTGGCAAAACAGTATAAAAGATGTCCTTCAAATAAGGTTCTGGTTGTTTATGGTAATGTTGGAGGAGAAAAATCCGCGAAATGCATTCATGGTGGAGGTGTTTTTATTATTCCACTAATTCAGGGATATCAGTTTCTTCTGCTAGAACCCATGACTACGGAAATTGATCTCAAGGGAGCTCTTTCCAAGAAAAACATTAGGGTTAATGTGCCGGCTACGTTTACGTTTGGTATTTCTACTAATTCGCTGCTGATGCAAAATGCAGCCGAAAGACTTCTTGAGCTCTCGAGAGCTGAAATCATAACACAGGCAAATGATATTATTCTTGGCCAATTGCGTCTGGTGATTGCTACTCTGTCGATTGAAGAAATAAACCAGGATCGAGAGAAGTTTCTGGAGCAGATAAATGCCAACGTAAACATAGAGCTAAACAAAATAGGACTGGAAGTCATCAACGTAAACATCCGAGATATTACAGATGAATCCGGATACATTGATGCCATAGGAAAAAAAGCCGCAGCCGAAGCCATAAACCAGGCGAAGGTAGAAGTGGCTCATCAAGAAAAGATAGGTATAGTTGGTGAGGCAGAAGCTTCCAGAAGCAAAAGAATCGAAGTTGCTGTATTGGAAGCAAAATCCATCGAAGGAGAGAACTCAGCCAAGGCTAGCGTTGCCCAACACAATGCGGATTTGGTCATAAAGCAGGCGGAAGCTCAAAAAAACCAGAGAGTGAATGTTGCGACTTTCGAAGCCCAATCCATCGAAGGGGAAAACACCGCCAAAGCAAGTATCGCTCAATACAATGCGGATTTGGCCGTAAAACAGGCTTCTGCATTAAAGTTGGGAGAGGTTGCGAGAGCAAATGCAGAGCGCGACGTTCTGGTAGCGCAAAAGGAAAAAGAAGAAGCGAAATTGAAAAAAGAAGAGCTCGCTCGCCAAGAAGTCGAGAAATTAAAAATGCAGGTTATGGCCGATGCCAAAGCGGAGCAGCTTAGAAGAGTCGCATCCGGAGATGCCGATGCTATCAAGCTTAAGTATTTTGCGGAAGCGGAGGGCGTCAAAGCAGTTCTGGAGGCGAAAGCTCTGGGATATCAGCAATTGTTGTCCGTATGTAATTCGAGACCTGAAATTGCTACCAGCCTCCTGATGATAGAGAAAATCGAAGATATCGTTGCAAAACAGGTGGAAGCCATAAAAAATATCAAATTCGATAAGATTACGGTCTGGGACAGTGGAGCTGGCTCCAATGGAGGAAGTACTACGGCCAATTTCATGAAAGATTTGATAAAGTCTCTTCCAGCCATGCATGAACTTGCAGCTCAGGCGGGAATAGAACTTCCGGCGGTTTTGGGAAAAGTGGCTGGAAAGGAAGAAGCTGAAAAAAACTAAGAATTCCACCCATTCAAGTCAACTGTATTTTTTAAAAAGAATCCTAGCGAAGAAATTGTGTAAAACTCGTTTGCACAAGCGGTCTTTTATGCTCAAAATCCAACAGAGTTTTGCACATTTTCTTTGCTAGGATTCTTTTTAAAAAATACAGTTGACTCGCATACTGAAGCCGAGTGTCTCCATACCAAACGGATGTAACACGTCTGCCAGATTGCAAGTCGCTGATTGCTTTTTCTATCGATTCCAAATTCTGTTTGCTGTACATAATTCATTCCTCTCATATTTGTATATTTGAGATTTGGATGAAAAATGTTCGCGAGTTTTGAGATTTATTTCATTTTTTTGTTAGGCGTAGAGAACGAAACCTATTCCAGTTCGGGAAGATTATGTAATTTATTCGGTTTTTTCTAAAAAATATTCCCGTTCGGGAATAGGTTTTCGGAACAGCATAGTTTATTTGGAAGGCTTCCGAATATTTTTAGAAATTAGAAAAGCGTAATTAATGCTTTAATGAATTGATTTCATCAACCGTCAAGCCTGTCAATCCAGCTATTTGTTCGGTTGTTAATCCCATACCAATAGCATTCAATGCAGTTTCTCTTTTCTCGATGGCGATACCTTCAGCTTTTCCTTCAGCTTTTCCTTCAGCTCTAGCTCTTTCGTCAGCTTCATTTAAATCCATAGTGATTTGAGTATCATAAATTCTGCGCATTTCCACACTATTCATATACTCATTTTGCAGGCCTGGATTCCATTTTGCGTATTTCATCCGCCTAAACCCTTCATAAACAATATCAGGCATGATTCCCTCCTTATGCATTTTTTCAACGTACTCTTCAGTAAACTCTTTGGCATGTTTCAGAATACTCAACCACCACTGCATTATCGTCAAATCAGCTGTTGGTGGAAACAAACTCAAAAACCTCTCTGCTCTCGGAAGTTCCAGCTGGATCATCTGTAGATAGTCAATCTCCTGACCGGAAAAACGATCTGTCATGGCATAGTGCTTCAAAAAAACTCCATCTTGCATTGGATTTTTTGAAACTCGTTTTAGTAACTCGTCATCGCAATTAGGTCTATGTATTCCCCTTATTCTATTAGAATCATAATCAAGTATCTGTATCGCATATACTCGATTAAGTTTTTCATACCAGCACTCGGAATCTGAATCTTTTACGTTTTTCATTGAGGCGAATTGGTTGGAATATACACGACTGGCGTAAAATAGCGCACGTTCATCAAATTTTATGTGCCGAAATACTTGACACTCCAGAAGCAAACGCTCATTCCGTTCATTGATGGCGTGATAATCCATTGAAAATGCTCCGATATCGCATTTTTCTATAGCCGGCATGTCAAGAAAGGCGGATTTCAGAGAAACGATTGGATTCTCCTGAAAATCGGGCACTAGAGAATTTATTATGGACACAGCAATAGAATCGCCTCGCCATCCAACGACAGCAGTTGCTTAAATGAGCAGTTATACAATGGAGATGCATATTCTATTTTTTTTTCAGTATCCACACCAATCACCGATTCACTAATTAAAGCCACACCAGACCTATTGCGAAAATCTTCAGGAGCAATAGATCTATCATTCTCATAAGCGTATCACAGTTTTTTGGAAAAGTACAGTTCTTTTTTGAGGCAACATTTTTGATGTAAATTCCAAAACAGCTCTACGGTTGCACCTGTTTATCGCACTTTACGATGAGACGGATGCCAATTCGTAAAACCTAAATCCACCGCCGCCTTTCCAACCAACAGATTTTGAAATTCCGCTTTGATCCCTAACCCCGCTTCAAGTTAACCTGTCTATTTTGATTTTTTTGAAAATATCTTTCGTTTTTTTGGTTATTTCGGCCTTGTGCCAAGTTCCACGTATTCGAATTTGATGAATGGCTTTAGCAATC
>BNWK01000034.1 GCA_025998775.1 Alphaproteobacteria bacterium
GCAGTAATGGCGTTCTCTACTCTCGAAGATAAAATTAACAATCGACCGCGAAAAGTGCTAAACTTTAAGACGCCATTCGAGGTCTTCTTGGCAAATGTTAAGATTCCGCGAAATGATGCACTTCATTCCTGAAATGGCGTGTCATTTCGCCTATAGAAAAACAAAACGTCTAGTTTATTTGGTAGCAATTACTAACTGAAGATATCGCACATTACTTTCTCACAAATTTACTTTTTCTATCATTTTTCTCATATTATTTACTCTTTAGTAACGCAAATAGTGTTTACTGAGGCTATGAGTATTTTTTGTTAGAGGTATTGATATGTTTCGTATGATTAGAAACCTGAAAAGCTTAAAAGGCGCCACTGCCATTGAGTATGCCCTAATAGCGAGCCTGATAGCAATTGTAGCAATAACCGCTATGAAAAGCATAGGTAGTAAAATGAGTGAAAAGCTTACGTTCATAGCCGATACACTACAAAATGCCAACAGCTGATACACTGTAATCAGTGCAGTGTAGTGAGTATTTGTTAAGCAATAAGCTAATCGGATTATACTCGTAGCTGTGTGTCTTTTCATAATTAATTAGTTGTCAAAGTATGTGTTGCGTTGAATTAAATGCGACAGTCTCAAGAATATAATTGCAATCTGAGTTCGGTTTATTTATTATCATCTCTAACGCGGGTGTAGCTCAATGGTAGAGCATAAGCTTCCCAAGCTTGTTACGAGGGTCCGATTCCCTTCACCCGCTCCATTCTATATTTCGGAATAAGGTATATGCATCGCTTAGATTGGCCTGAGGGGATCAAAGGATTTTTTGCACTGGCATTTGTTCTAGCGATTTTTTTTTCATATGATATGGGAATTCGTCCATTTGCTGATCCGGACGAGGGAAGGTATGTGGAAATCCCACGAGAAATGGTCGTTACCGGCGATTATGTGACTCCTCGTTTGAACGGTCTGAAATATTTCGAAAAACCTGCTCTTTTCTATTGGATGCAAGCGGCCTCAATAAAAGCCTTTGGTATCAACGAGACATCCATGAGATTGTGGACAGTAATATTCGCGATATTGGGATGCTTGAGCGTGTTTCTCATAGGAAGTCGATACTATTCTAATGGAGTTGGGCTATTATCATCCGGCATCTTGGCTACAAATATTTTGTACTATGCCAACAGTCATTTGATTATTCTGGATCTTGTGCTGTCGGTGTTTATGAGCGGAGCTCTCTGGTGCTTTTTCGCTGCCTTTGTTCGAAAAGATAAGTCACCACATCAGCATAAAATTATCGTATGTATGTACATATTGTCGGCACTAGCATGTCTCACCAAGGGACTCATCGGAATCGTGTTGCCGGCGTTTGTCGCGTTTCTGTGGGTTATGTTCACCAAAAATTGGAAGAAAATTCCAGAAATGTTGTATGTCCCTGGAATAGTCGCGTTTCTAGTGGTGTTTCTGCCGTGGCACATCTGGGTAATAAGCCGAAACAGCGATTTCTTTCATTTTTATTTCGTAGTTGAACATTTCCTTCGATACACGACGACTATTCATGCGAGATATCAACCTCCGTGGTTCTTCCTGCCGGTCCTGCTGGTAGGATTCCTTCCGTGGACTGGATTTTCTCTTGTGGCGCTAAAAAACACATTTCCAAAAAAACAAATGTCTTCGGAAAATATATTTCTTTTCTGCTGGATATTCGGCATTCTCGGATTCTTCTCGTTTTCCAGCTCTAAATTGATTCCGTATATTTTGCCGATAATGCAGCCATTGGCGTTGATTACTGGCATTAGTATTGTGAAGTCAATTAAGTCCGAAAGTCACAGCTTCAGGAATGGAGCATTAATCAATATATTTCTATTTGCTATAGCAATTGCCGCCTATTTCGTTGCGAAACCGCAGATCTCTGACGTGCTACAAGATCCGGATGCACAAACTCTTATCTATGTATTTGGAGGCGTATTTATCGCTGCTGCAATTGTGTTATTGGCAGCAGCATATCCGAACTGGTCGCATCACAGACGTTTTTTAATTAACGCAATAATACTAGCGGCTGCGGTTGCTGCGTATTTTTTAGTTGAACTGAACAGTATGTTGTATGATTTTATATACGTACTTGGTGTAATATTTATCGTTACTGCAATTGTGCTATTGGTAGCAACATATCCAAAATGGTCACGCTACTGGCGTTTATTAAATAACGTAATACTAGCGTTTACTGCGTGGTTCGTCGTTGTATTGCTAATCTTCGCTTCCGATGTGCTGCAGGGGCTTAACGGACTGGCTATCGGCGTATTTTTTGCTCTAGTACTAGTGCCTATTGCATTTGTTCTATTGACGATTGCGCTAGTATTCGGGCATTTATTAGATAACGCGTGTGCGGCACACGCAGATTCAATTGGATATAGGTATAACGCTCTACTGCTGTTTCTGTTTCTTGGAGCAAATATGATGTGGGTCATAAATAAGGCATCCACCTATTATCAGGACGTCAAGAAGCCTTCCACAAAAAATATGGCTGACATCATTCGCTTAAACAAAAACAAAGATGATCTGGTGTTTTGCTATGATCGATATTATCAGGATTTTCCAGTGTATTTGAATTCCACAGTTAACATAGTAAACTTTGTGGGAGAATTGGAATTTGGAGCAAATGCAGAAAAGGAAAAACACGTGATTTGGCAGGACAAAGAATTCTGGGACTTCTGGAAGACCACAGATAAGAGAATCTTCTTGCTGATATCTAAGGAAAAGTATCGAGAAGTATTTGCATCCAAAGTAGGCATGCATAACATCTTGGATTTCGATAAGAATTTTACGGTAATAAGTAACCAACGTAACCAACGTGACGTTGGATCCAATAATGCTTCGCCAACTTCCGAAACGTATGCGAGCACTATCTTCAATGCTGAAGCTGCCTCAGCAAGCCAACGTGGCGTTGGATCCGATAATGATAAAACATGTGCTGCAAGCACCAATATGAGCAACAAATGAAATATTTACATTTTTTTCTAATATTCATGCAAGTGGTGGTGAACTCATTGGCGCAGGTAATTCTAAAAAAAGGCGTGGGATTGCTGAATCTTAAGCAGCCGTTAATATCACTGTTTATTTCTATTGCCACAAACATTTACATTATTGGCGGAGTTTCACTATTTGTATTGGCGCTTTTTTTGTGGTTATATCTTTTATCGCAATATGACTTGAGTTTTTTGTATCCGATCACTAGTTTGGGTTTTGTGATAACAGCATTTAGCGGATGGCTATTTCTTTCGGAGACAATCTCGATGTCTAGAGCGATTGGAATTTTTTTAATATTAGTTGGAGTAATGTTCGTTGCAAAAAGTTAATAAGTTTTTACCTCTTTCAAAGCCAACTCTTAGTGAAGAGACCATCGAAGATGTTGTAAAGGTTTTGCGATCAGGCTGGCTGGCGACCGGTCCCATGACGCAGCGCTTTGAAGAAATGCTCACCGAATATTTTCGCGGAAGAACAGCCATGTGTTTTACATCTGCAACGGCTGGACTTCAGGCGGCTCTCATGTCCATTGGAGTAGGTGAAGGAGACGAGGTCATAACCACGTCAATGACTTTCGCGGCAACAGCAAATGTCATAGCAATGCTAGGAGCAAAACCGGTATTTGTGGACATAGAGCGAGATACCTACAACATAGATCCCAATAAAATTTCAAATGCGTGTACTTCCAGAACCAAGGCCATTATGCCGGTGCATTACGCCGGATTGTCGGTTAATCTGGATCCCATCTATGAAATTGCTCAGCGCAAAAACATTCGCGTAATCGAAGATGCCGCTCACGCAATTGGATCCGGCTACAAAGGACGCCGCATTGGAACATTCGGCGATATCCAGGTCTTCAGCTTTCATCCGATAAAAAATATGACGTCGGGAGAAGGCGGATGCGTTGTGTCGAATTCGAAAAACGAGCAGCGCTTTTTGAATCTCCAGCGATTTCACGGCATAGACCGATCCATTTGGGACAGATTCTCCAAGAACGCCAGCTGCTATTATGATGTGGTGTATCCCGGCTCCAAAAGCAATATGTCGGACATACAATCTGTCATCGGAATTCATCAGCTTCAGGAGGTGGAGAGGCTCAATGCGAGACGTCGTGAGCTTGCCGATAGATATCGGGAGGCTTTTGCTGGCATGTCTGATAAAATAAGTGTTCAGGGAATACCAGCGTATGATTTCGTACATTCAGGACATTTATTTCCCATTTGCATTCTGGATGAGTCGAAGAAAGACGATCTCATGATGTTTCTGAAGGAAAATTCCATTGGATCGGTGCCATACTACACACCGGTGCATCTGTTTAGCTATTACAAAGATACGTTTGGCTACAAAGAAGGCGATCTGGAAAATACCGAATACGTTGGAAAACGAATAATGTGCATTCCGCTGTATTCCGCTCTGGAAAATCATGAGCAGGACTATATAATTGATACAGTAAAAAAGTTTTTTATATGAGAATCAAATATGCAAAGAAAAAGCTCGGTCGCATCTCTTGATGTTTCGGTTGTTATTCCGGTTTTTAACGAACAGGAAAACGTTTCAACTCTCTGTGACAGGGTGCTGAAGGCAATGGATGCCACCGGGAAAAAATACGAGGTTATCTTCGTGGATGACGGTAGTCATGATAGAACTTTGCCTATGTTGAAGGAAATTTTCGAGAAACGCTCTGACGTCATTCGAATAATTACCTTCAATGGAAACTACGGTCAATATGTGGCTATTCTCGCTGGGTTCGAGCATGTGCGCGGCGAAGTAATCGTAACACTGGATGCTGATCTGCAGAATCTTCCAGAGGAAATTCCCAATTTGCTGGAAAAAATGGAAGAAGGATACGATCTTGTGGGCGGTTATCGGGCGAATCGCAAGGATAGTTTTTTCAGAACATATGCGTCGAAAATAATAAACTGCATAAGATATAAAGCTACTGGCATAAAAATGCGGGATCACGGTTGCATGCTGAGGGCCTACAAAAGATACATCATAGACGAAGTGGTGAAAACGCGGGAAACATCTACATTTATAACGGCTTTAACCCAGAAATTTGCTGGAAATCCAGTTGATATACCAGTTTCCCACGAGGAAAGAAGCGCTGGAGATTCCAAGTACAATCTCTACAAGCTAATTCGCATAACGTTCGATCTTCTGACTGGATTTTCACTGCTGCCGCTCCAGATATTTACTATGTTTGGCATGCTGATTTCGTCTGCAAGTATGGTGTACTTTCTGGTGGAGCTCTTCAAGAAGGTCGTCTCGCATCACCATGGATACGGATTGCATTTTGCGTTTGTTTTTCTGCTACTGAGCGTCATTGTGTTGGGAATTGGCCTGTTGGGCGAGTACCTGGGACGAGCGTATTTTGCCGTCTGCGAGCATCCTAGTTTTGTGATACGCGATATTATCGAAAAGAAAAAGAAAGAAAAAGAGGACAAAAAATAATGAAAATATTAATAGTTGGAGCAGGTGGCTTTATCGGAAGTCATCTGTCGGAGGAGATTCTAAAAAATCATCGTGATTGGACCATTACGGCCATCGACATATGTGAGGCCAAGATCTTGCATCTGCTAAACGATGAAAATTTAAGATTTTTCAATATTGATGTCGTAAAAGAATATGAAGCTGTGGAAGAATACGTAAAAAATTGCGATGTAGTACTTCCTCTGGCAGCCATAGCAAGTCCCGCGGTGTATGTGACGGATCCGCTGCGTGTATTTGAGCTTGATTTTGAATCGAATCTCCGCATAGTAAAATGGGCAGCCCAATATAAAAAACGCGTTATTTTCCCATCTACTTGCGAAGTATACGGCATGTGCGAAGATGAGGAATTTCGCGAAGAGGAATCCAATTGCGTTACTGGGCCGATCAACAAGCAGCGATGGATCTACTCCTGCTCCAAGCAAATGCTGGATCGCGTTATCTACGCCTATGGCATAAGAGACGGTCTGCATTACACACTGTTTCGTCCGTTCAACTGGATTGGTTCTCGATTGGACGATATCACCAATCCCAATAACGGCAGCTCAAGAGTGGTGACGCAGTTTCTGAGCAATATCTTCCACGGAAAGGATATATGCCTGGTGGATGGCGGCAACCAAATCAGATCCTTTACGGACATTGCCGATGCCATAGGAGCTCTGATAAAGATTATTGCAAATGAAAATAATTGTGCGGATCAGCAGATATTTAACATTGGTAATCCATATAATCAGATGAGCATAAAAGAATTGGCACACAATATAGTGGAATTGGCGAAGGAATACGACAAGACAAAAGCGCTCGCCGAAAAAACAAAGATTTTAGATATTAATTCGAGCGAATATTACGGAAAAGGATATCAGGACGTGTCCAAACGCGTGCCATCAATCCAAAAAGCCGAATCCCTGCTCCTGTGGAAGCCAGGGATCGGTGTAAAAGAATCTCTAAGAAAAATGCTGGACGTTTATTGTTAGCCTGACCTGCCCCTTTCAGAGGCAGGCGGCAAGCTCGAGGTTATCCCGAATAAGGCTTCCCGCTGGCTTTCATTGGTTTGTACCCGAGAACCCTGTTCCTGTATTAGTCTGTTGGAATGGTGCGTACTGCGAAGGGGCATACGAGTTGTTATTAGTAGCTGCATCGGATGGGAATCCACCCCCTGACATTCCGTTCGTTGGGAATTGTAACTGAGAGTTCACGGTCGCTCCATTGGTTCCCATGCTCATGCCCATTCCTCTTCCAACGGGGCCCATGCCGACTCCATTGAAGATCATTCCGCCGCCACCTAAGCCTATGCCGACCCCATTGGAGCCCATGCGGGCTCCGATGTTGCCCATGCCCATGCCCATTCCCATGCCCATGCCGCCGCCACCGGAGCCCATGCGGACTCCGATGTTGCCCATGCCCATGCCCATGCCCATGCCCATTCCCATGCCCATGCCGCCGCCACCGGAGCCCATGCCGACTTCGATGTTGCCCATGCCCATGCCCATGCCCATGCCCATTCCCATGCCCATGCCCATGCCGCCGCCACCGGAGCCCATTCCCATGCCCATTCCCATGCCGCCTCCACCGAGGCCCATGCCCATTCCCATGCCGCCTCCACCGAGGCCCATGCCCATTCCCATGCCGCCGCCAAAGCCTTTATTCTTTTCGAGGCTGGCTTTTTCTTTCTCGAGTTGTTCGAATTTCTTTTGCAGCGCAGCCAATTCGCTGTTTTTATCTTCCATCTCACTTTCCAGCTGGTCAACCCGGTTGTTTTTGGACGCGGCTTCCTTTTTATATAGCTGGGCTTTTTTTTCTGATGCATCGTATGCTATTTTTCTCTGTTTCAGCTCTTGTGCTTGTTGTGCAGATTTTTGTTCCATCTCTCCCAGCTTTTGTTTTGTGGAGTCGAGTTCATGGCGCAGGTCAGTCGCTTCTCTTTTGTAGTGTGCGAGTTCGGCGGCCGTTCCTTGCAGCGCTCCATTTGTCTTGCCGTGGTCCAGCTTTTCTGCCTTCAGAAGTCGGTCGTATTCGTCGCATGCCAGGCGCGCCCCTGTCACCTCATGGCCCGTTTTAGTTACAGCCAGCTCCAGTGTTTTTATCTTGGCTTCTAAGTCTTTTTTTTCTTTAGTTAGTGTCCCCATCTGTTCGGTATGTTGAGCTTCGACCTTCGCTTTTTCTTTCTGCAGGCTATCACACTTCGCTGACGTTTCCTTTACATTCTTCTCGAGGTCTGCGGCATAGGCCCTCGCCCGGTCGAGTTCGGCTTGTTTTTCAGTATGGTCTTTTTTCAGTCTCTTGCAGGCGTCGTCTAACTCACTGTACTTCTTTCTCGCAGCAGTCAGTTCGTTGTTGAGGCAAGCGTTCTCTTTAGACGTCTCGGTCAGTTTCTTCGTGAGTTCGGCCAACTGGAGGTTATTAGAGCTACCCAAGCTCTGCTTCTCATATCCGCAACACTCGTGCGTCGACTCAACCAAAGTCGATGTTGAAGAGCACTCAGAGCAACCCCCGGTAGCAGTACCTATCAGTTTCTTCGATGCAAGACAATTCTCATTTATGAGAAGCGCCAATAGACCAGTTAGTAAAGTTTTCTTCATGGTTTTCTCCCTTTTATTTTTACTAATTAAAACTAGATCACAACATATATATATGCGCAATGGACAGTTTTTGCAAGTCTTTTTTTTCGAAAAAATAAAAATTAATGGCGCATATTGGCAGATATTTCTGGAGGACCAGCCAGAATGAGAATTAAATGACCCTGGGCCTAAAAATGGCAATATTTTGTTTCTTTTAAGATTAATATATGTTATTATCACAGACGTGAAAGATAGGATAGAAAATGGGCAACAAACTAGGCAAAAATGAATTGTGCTACTGTGGTAGCGGGAAAAAGTATAAGAAATGCTGTAAGGATACCGAAGTTTTCTCTACCCTTAGTGCTATTGCAGCAACTGATACAAAATGGAAAGGATATATGCCTGGTGGATGGCGGCAACCAAATCAGATCTTTTACTGCTATTGCCGATGCCATAGGAGCTCTGATAACGATTATTGCAAATGAAAATAATTGTGCGGATCAGCAGATATTTAACATTGGTAATCCATATAATCAGCTGAGCATAAAAGAATTGGCACACAATATAGTGGAATTGGCAAAGAAATACGGCAAAACCAAATCGCTTGCCGAAACGATAAAGATTCTAGATATTAATTCAAGCGAATATTACGGAAAAGGATATCAGGACGTTTCCAAACGCGTGCCATCAATCAAAAAAGCCGAATCTATACTCCATTGGAAACCGGTAATCAGCGTAAAAGAATCCTTGAGAAAAATAATGGATTTTTATTGCTAGTTTTGGGAAGTGAAAGCCTGCCATAGAGATGGGCCAATTACTCGCAAGAGTCGTTTAGTTTTTGGTGGTTGGAAACGATGCTGGTTCCTCTTTTAAAAAAAGGGCAAATCGTAATTCTGGATAATGCATCGATACACAAAGCGCAAGAAATTCGGGAGATTTTAAAAAGAGTCGGATGTCACCTCGTATTTCAGCCTCCATACTCTCCAGATTTAAATCCAATAGAACATTCTTGGAGCCATATGAAGCAAAAAATTCGCTCTTCCACTCAAACTTTCGCCTCATTGTTTGATGCTATGCAATATGCCTTTTCATAACGAATCGCGTATAAAGCATTAGCAACATAGTGTCAAGTTAAAAATGTCATTTTTTGAAAAAATAAATTTGCTTCTAGTGTTGGAAGAATTCTTCCGGTGATATTCCATATAGATCAAGATCCGAGATTAGATCCAGAGCATCGAAGCATTTCTTGGCCAATTCGAATCGTCCCTCTCGAATCAATATTTCGTTCAATTTATTTCTCAGAGCGTGAAGATGAAGCACATCACCCTGGGCATAATTCAATTGTTCTGGCGAAAGTTCATCTTTTCCCCAATCCGACGACTGTTCATTTTTGGATATTTCTACGCCAAGAAGTTCTCGACATATATTTTTCAGGCCGTGCTTATCAGTGTAGCTTCTGGCCAGTCTGGACGCTATTTTCGTGCAATAGATATTGGAAACTCTGATGCCAAGCGAATAATTCAAGAGACTCACGTCAAATCTAGCAAAGTGAAAGATTTTCTGGATGGATTGGTCCGTCAGAAGTTTCTGCAGATTTACCGCGTCATGTCCCTGATCCTTTTCCATCTGTACCATATGTACCTCTCCATCGGAGGAGCACATCTGTACCAAACATAGACGATCGCGTTTGATTACCAGCCCCATGGCTTCGGTATCTACGGCCACACTTTCGGAAAATTTCACATCGGATGGAAGATCATTTTTGTACAGATTCACCGAGAAACTCCCGACCTTATTCGAACAAAGATGGTGCCCAAAAGAAGACTCGAACTTCCACCCACTTGCGTGGACTAGGACCTGAACCTAGCGCGTCTACCAATTCCGCCATCTGGGCATATTTCACAAGAAACTATTTCGCTCTCTCAACATAACTGATATCGGACGTATTAACAACTACCTTTGTTCCAGTTTCTATATGCGGAGGAACCATAATGCGAACTCCGTTCTCCAAAACCGCTGGTTTATAGGAAGACGCTGCCGTTTGAGCTTTTACCACTGCGTCTGCTTCAACAACTTCCATAATTACGGTGTCCGGAAGAGCCACTCCAACGATTTCTCCTTCGTACGTAGTGACCTTAACGATCATATTATCTTGAAGGAAGCACGCTGCATCGCCAATATCACTTTCTGCGATCTGAATCTGATCAAATGTGACTACATTCATGAACGTAAACGTATTTCCGTCCCGGAACAGAAGTTGGCACTCATCTTCATCTAGGCGAACCTTTTCTATGGTTTCTTCCGAGCGGAATCTAATGTTCAACTTAGTTCCAACCTTCAACTCTTTCAGTTCAGCCTGCTGAAACGCGCCACCTTTCCCTGGTTTCACGTGCTGAAGTTTGCAAACAGTCCATAACTTCCCCTCATGCTCTATGAGCATTCCAAGCCTTAAATCGTTAGCACCAATCTTCATGAATCACCATAAAATGCGAGATAAACAAACTCTACCGGCGCATTCTAATACTTTATTAGCAAATTTCCAATACGTAATCTGAAAAATGTAAGCGCAATTTGATAATGTCCGGTCGTGCAATTTAGAAATGTCCGGTTTTAAGTAGTCAGCGAATCCCATAAATTCGATGAAGTTATGTCATTTGTTGAGGAAAAACCATGCAAATATTTAAGGAAGAGGAAATGGAGAGAATTTATGTCTTGCGCCAAGTAAAAGAGCGCAAATTGACGCAATCGGAGGCAGGGCGCCAGCTTGGACTGAGTGAGCGTCAAATCAGGCGATTATTAGAGCGCATGTCGGAAGATGTTGCTGGAATTAGAAGCCGCAAACACGGAGGTAACAGAGCGTTCAAGGAAGAGTTCAAGCAACATATTCTTGCAATTGTAAGAGAAAAATACCCGGATTTTGGTCCAACTTTTGCTTTAGAAAAGCTTGAAGAATGCGATAGATTGGCTGTCAACCGAGAAACGCTGCGCCAATGGATGATGGAAGAGGGCTTATGGCACGGAAGAATGAGGAAAAACACAAATACACATCAAAGTCGTCAAAGACGCTCACGTTTTGGAGAACTCGTGCAGATCGATGGCTCTCATCATGATTGGTTTGAGGGGCGCGCCCAAATGTTGTCTATTAGTGTTTGTTGATGACGCCACGAGCGAGCTTGGTTGTGCCCGTTTTGAGAAAAGTGAAACAACGCTCGGTTACATGAGATGTGTTTATGAACACGTGCAAAAATATGGAATTCCAGTGAGTTACTACAGCGATCGGCACAGTATTTTTAAAACAAGCAGAAATGATGCGACAACACAGTTTGCAGATACGCAAATTAACTGAGCCTTAAGAAATCTTGGAATTGAACTTATTTGCGCCCATTCTCTACAAGCAAATGGACGCGTGGAGATGGCCAATAAAACGCTGCAAGACAGGCTTGTGAAAGAAATGCGTCTGCGTAAAATTTCTTCGATTGAGAAAGCAAACCGTTATCTTCCAGAGTTTATCAAGCAACACAATGAGAAATTCGCTGTAGCTGCACAGAGCCCGCAAACAGCTCACAAGCCATTGTTTTATAAGCCTGAGGCATTGAGACATGTTTTAAGCATTCAAACCAATAGAAAATTGAGCAAAAATCTTGAATTTTCTCATAATTGCGTGCTGTATCAAATCGTTGGCCAAGGACACGGATACCGTTTACGTCACGCAACTGTTACGGTTTGCGAGCAGATGAATGGAGGCGATCCGAGCCTCAAATATGAAGCGGAACTGTAGTTTTGTAGCGGTTAAATTCCGCTCCCCCAGGCATCGGGGTGAAAGTATATCCCACACTTAGAAGGCTTGGCAATAATCTTAGTGCAAGCATGGGATAAAAAGAAGGTAATGCCTAACTCAGTGGCAAATCCCTTCGAACAGAGTTGGATATGGTTACGAGAGGAATCTGTGTTTGAACCCTAACTCCGCATCAAGTTAGGTCGCCTACGTCAATTTTCTTAAAGATTCCTTGAGTTTTTTTTGTCATTTCGGATCGATGCCAGAGACCGTTGATTTTGAGTTGATAAATAGCTTTGGCGGTTTC
>BNWK01000035.1 GCA_025998775.1 Alphaproteobacteria bacterium
TTGATTACTGACATTTTGTTGGTATTAAAATTTATTTTCCGAAGAAGAAATCTAACGCTTTCTCCTTTGCTGTTCCGTGCTTCCATATCTCCTTACGTTCTGCTCTACGTTGCGCCTTTTCCTTTTTGCTTTGTTCTGCTGCTGCTTTTTTCTTCGCTTTATCATCTTTCCAGTACTGTTTCCACTCTTTGCTTCCAATATCTAACGTCCACCATTTTGGAGTGAATTCTCCTAACACTGTGCTCATCCATACTCCAGGCTTCAATTTCTTCACACCTTCTCTCTTCTCTTCCTCCTTCACGGCATGATAAGCTTTAAAGGGAGCTGAAACGATTTTCTCACCGATACTCAGTCCAAGTCCAATAGCTGAGCCAGGACCTGGAAACATAGACGCGATTCCCGAAACAACACCTGTTGCATCATCCGCTATTTTCATAGCATTATCGAACGTCACTTTTCCTTCCTTCTTTGCATTCGCAATATCGAACCCAAGACTGACACCGCTTGATGCAGCACTTACTGCTCCGAGGGCAGGTCCAGCTGCTTTGCCTATCTCAGTTGCAGTAGTTGCAACACTCGATAATGCTGACGGAACACCAATGCCATACATTTCCGCCAACTCAACTGCATTAGAAGCTTGTGACGCTAAACCTGAAGCGACGCTGGCACCAGTGTTTATATTACCTACTGTGTCTGAGGCATCTCTTTGGTCTCCATACTTATTATGATTTAAGGTCTGAGTCGGAGTTTTAGTTGGTGATGTCCCCATCCATGAAACCATCCCCGGTGGCAATCCCAATACGGATTCATTGTAAGCTATCAGTGGTTTTTTTAGCGTCATTTCAACATCATCATATGGGTATTTTCGCTTTAAACTCCTAAGTACTAAGTTATTTTTATTGTACTGACCTGGCATATTTACTCAAAAATAAAACTCTGTTTTAGCCCGACCCAGCCAGTCGTCTCAACACGTCAGGGAAATGTTTGCCTAAGGTTTCATTCCAACCAGCAGCGATTTCATAAGTGGGTCTCTCTGTCGTGGTGAACAACCAGAATGTGTCAGAAACAATAGCTAATATGGGAGCAGTGTGATTGTGATGAGCTTTATTATCCACCGTATCGCCCTCAGCATTAAGATAGAAATAAGTGTCTCCACCAGTTTTGTGTTCAGAGTCTTCAATACCCCGTACCTGTGGGCTTCCAGTCAATGTTATAGATTCATTGGATGAATTAACGGGATTAGCAAAGAACGCATTGGAGCTCTGACGTTCAAGATTGAATATCAAGAGGAAATCAGTGTCATCTTCACTGCACCGCTGCCTCATTGGGTAGTACGGACAAACTTTCTTGAGATAACTGTTTTCAAACGACTGTGTCGGACACAGAATTGTATCCAAATTGCAAGACTCTAACTCCATCCTGTAAAACTCTGTGCTGGTACTACAACATCCCTTCTGTGGGAAATTGCGATTGAGTAATGTGAACATCAGGTGATGGTACTCAGGATTTCGGAAACATGTGAGGTCATTTGGAGTTCTCGGGAATAATTCAATGATTTCTTTAGCTCTAATTAATGGAGCGTTCATAGCACAGTTTAGACCACTCGCTGACGGTCCAGTGCTGAATGCTTGAATCCAAATACGCTCCGATGGAATCACAAATGGAATTCCAGCGTAGTATTGAGCAAGCGCTTGCTTCACTGAATCTTTTAACGAGAATCCCACGATCGTTGATACCGCTGACCGAGTGATACAACAATTGGGATCCATTCGCATAGGCACGCACGGATAGCTTCCCATAAACCCTTTGGTACCCCCATAATCAACAGCGTAAACGTGTCCCCTGGCCATTCCATCTACACGAGTTTGAGTGAACCGACGACTGAAGTATCGATCACGTACGATTGTTTCGAGATTTTGAACAGTTTGTTCTGCCATGGTGTAAGTGGCATCATTTGCTGTGACGAGGAATTTATATCTAATCCTCTCAACGAGGAACTTTGAGGGTCTGTACTTGCCCACACCAATGCGTTGGGATTTACTTTGATAACCAGTGATAAATCACCAAAGAGAGCATTAGGGAACAGATTAAAGCCCTGCAGAGGCAAGAGCATATCGAATCCAATCGTAACGGGAAATTGAACATGAATTCTATGGTTTTCTGCAGTCAATTGTGTCCTTAATTCAGCGTACGTCAAATACACACCGCAGACGCTTTCGTCGCCCTTCACAACGTCATCCCACAGTGAATATGAGCCATCTTTGTTTGATTTCTCAATCTGAGGTTTCATCTGGTGATATAGGAATGACTCAATAGTGGCGCGGTTTTGCATAGTTGTTCCGATGTCCACACCATTGTGTTGTAGTTTGTATGAATCAATGCAATCAGTAGCGTTCTTAAATCCGATGAAGAACAAATCGAGGTCCTCTATGTATTTAGTTACAACGTCATTGTATCCACCTCCAACATCCAAGAAGAATGCATCAAAGTCATTATCAGGAACCCAGACGTTAAGCCAGATATCAAGAAACAAGGTGAAGAACGATCTATGGAATTCAACGATGTCAACGTTTGCATTAGTGAGAGGAATGGTGATTTCAGTGGGTTGTGTGTAAGGTTTCGGTGATGTGCTTTCAACGCTCAGATAACTGTATTTACCAAAACCCTCGACAACATCGAGCTTGGGGTCGAACTTCTGCAAGAGCTGATTGACCGATCCAACTTCATTCAAAGCTAAAATCTTGTGCAAGTTGTTCTGCATTGTGTTTTGAGTAAAAATAAAAAAATGGAAAGAGTCGGTAAGGTTTAATCGAGTTCTTTAACATACGAACCACGGTACGTTTGATCATCTTCCGCTGGTGGCAAAGCCTTTAACTCGATCCTTGGATGCAAATCATCAGGCCTCTTTGCAAATTTTATGCCATCGGGAATCTTCCTTTTTCTATATTGGTTGTATTATCCAGTAGCAACATTCTTGAAAATGTCACCAACACCAAAATCATCCCCCTGTTCGGCGTAGTCAGCAGAGAGACCTTTTGCAATCGCACCAGCTTTCCCAGCCCAATCGAGACCCTTATTAATTCCCATTCCGAGACCAGGAATCGCCATATCAAGTGCAGGTGTTACAACTCCAGCCAAACCTTGAACAAAATCTGAATCAGCAAAATCACCCAACTTGCATACAACTGGAGCAACGTATTTTGCAGCCATTCCTTTCAACCAATTAAGTCCGTTTTTGATTTTTGCGTAGATTCCGACCATAGTTTATTTGTCATTAAAAAAATAACATCGTCGGGTGTAAATCATTATTTTTATCGTCAACCAAAATGCAAGTTTCTCAATACAGTGAATGGCAATTGAGATAATTAACGAAGGAAGATTTGCTGTCGTTTGCGGTTTGTAGACTTCAAAACATTATTGATAACGCTCACGGACGCATTAGTGAGAGCGATGAGAACCGAATTCAATGTGTGATTGATGCCTTGAAAGGTAGCAGCGGAATCGGATCAGTGACTACATTTCCCGTTACTCACCTCGTTGGCGGTGAAGTTCAGTTGGATGACTCTAAGGTTTATATCATAAAACGACCATGAGCCTCATTTTTGAAATGTCATCCTAATTTTGGGAAAATTGAAACGTCATTCAATTCTTTTATTTCCTACTAAATATGACGGTAAGGCGTAAGGGTGAAATTCTTGAAAACCTCGTTGACTCAAAGAAAGTGGACTGTCTTAGGGGAACAGTGTTAGACACTGAATTGTACGTAGCAAATGACAAGCTGTATAAACCATTGAAAAACGGAAAATTTAGAGAACTAGTTAAGCAGGACTCCAGACCTGAGTATAATCACTACTTTCTAAGGGACAAACCTTGAACTCTCATAAGTTAGATCTGCTGACGTGGGCAGACCCAAAAATCGAACTAAAAACTGAAGACGATGAAACCAAGGACACTTCAACAGATTAAGTGTTTACTATTTCTTTTTTAACACTAAAAAAATGGGAAATAGCCTTTGCTGTCTACAGTGTAAGTACTACTGCTGTCTTTGTTTAGAGCCCTGTGATGACAGTCCTTACCCCATATGTTATTCAGTACATTACGAAAAGAAAATTAAGGAGTTGAAGAAGGAGGAAGAGATTGAAGGAATAAAGCGGAGATCAGAGATGGAGAAAATTAAAGAGTTGCAAAGAAGAGGAAGAGATAAGGAGAATGAGGCTGAACTCAAAACTGGTGTAATTGTCAACCTCAAAGATATGTATTTTTATTCTAACTAAAACATGAGTCTCAGCAGTCTTGCACCAAGCCTTGAATTAAAACTTCAGAAACATAAGTCAACCAAACTCGACAATACAAGCACGAATACAAACTCAATCGTTGCCAATAATTTTCTTGAACTACCGACGTCGCCAAGACCAACTTCATGCAAACCCTTTGAAACAGAAAAATCTTTGTCACCGCTGGTGCTAACACCGAAATCTATCCGAGGTGAAGCATGCTCTTCAAAGGGTCAAACTGTAGAGCCCTTAACTTCCCCATCAACAGCCATAATCGAGAAATTCAAAGACCTGCTTATTGAGTACCAGACAGAGTTACTACTCAATGACTACGAATTGATATGCAACATAGCAGAACGCGGAAAAAATATAATAATGAAAGAGCAACATTTGATAAACATCATCAAGTGCTTAGAACCTGAGGTCACTGATGTAGAAATTGACAAGGAAGTTATGCAAACATCCTGTTACAAATGCTCGTTCAAGAGCCCACTGTACTACAAAATTACTGCTACTATACTCAACCAAACAAGAGACTTCCCCACTTCAAACTACAAAGTTATCTTACAGAAACAGTATAATATCAGTCTCGATTATTGTATATGACTTTGTCATCTGGAAGCGGAACTTCTATTTAAGCTTCGAGGACCTTCACTACTGTTCCCTCTGGTAAATTATCAAAGATCAGACCTTCACAAGTCGTCAATCCTCTGTATATTTGACCCAGTCTGTTGTTATCCACTGATGATGAGTTCAATTGTCGAAGCAGCATGTTAAGCATTTGTGAGTCGTTAAACCCTCCAAATAAGATGCAAGTATCCAGGTTCCTTTTCACTTGCGGAGGTACAGCAAACCCATCCTGCATGCATAGAAAATAAGTTATCTTTGGTTGCCTATTTTGGTGAAGTAAATCTAACAATGGTTTATTTTTTGTCGACTTGAATATATTGATAGCATCATCGTACAACACTACTGTTCCAGGCGTTGATTCGCCAAAATGGGTGACGTCAACGGCACGTAATAAATCTCTTTTACATCTGTCTGTTATTTTATTCTCTAAACCCTTCTCTAACGTTTCTTGGTATGCCATTTTTGCGTCTACTAAGTCTTTCAAGAACGTCTGCATGTCAGCGTACGACACCACTCTTGTCTTCAGCTTTATCAGTGGAAGAAGTTCTTTGACAGTTGAATCATTTGTCTTATCAGTGCAGTAGATGAAGCTATTACAGCCACCTTTGTCCGGCAACTGTGATAACTTAATCAATTCTCGAAGTACGTTGAACGTCTTACCACTACCACGTCTTCCTATGTACAAATTAATGCTATTTCTTTTAAAATGTAGTCCAGGATCAATTATAGATTGAAGCTGTTCGGCCTTATCAATACCGCCTATTACACGATGAATTTTACTGTTTACATAATTTGTAAGCATTTTTTTATTTCATTAAACTTTATTCTAACAACAATTTAAATTCTTATCCCAAAGGAAACAATGTCAGGCGAGGACCAATTTTCAGTCAGAAACACTCTACTCAAAGGTTTAGAGACTCAATCCTCATCGCGTAAGTGGGACAGGGGTGTAGAAGTCACCCCACCTAAGTACGTCGCACCCAGGTCAGTGAATGTTCAGGAGAAGCTGAAAGAAGCTGGAGTTACAGTAGACGCTCAGACTCTTCAGAAAATATTAGAGATTGCGCGACCTCCGCCAAAACGAAGGGTTCCATACTCAGACAACAAATTACTTGCTGATGTCATCAGTCATCATGGCATTAGCCATACCCCCGAATTGAACAACATTGCAACTGCTAAAACATGGCTGGAGAATAAAATACAACATGCAATAAAAAGTGGCGATTCGAAGTCTGCGGAACGTTGGAGTAAATATGCAGTGGATTATCAAGACTTTGACGACAATCCGAGCACAATTGATAACGTTGTTTATAACAAACTAAACCCTGGCGATGTCTACTCAGTTGACGGATATCGTTTGGGTTCGCGTGACAAGAGTCTTGTGCAACGAGGATACTGTGGGACATTTCCAACAAAGGAAGAAAGAAGAGATAACAAACTATCTCCCGAATACAAGAAATATCTGAGGAGGTACCCAACTGAGGAAGCAAGAGCTAAATACCCCTTCAATGAAAAATTCCTTCTGTGGTATGAGGACAAAATTCCTTTGTACAGACTCATTTTGGAGAGGGTTACGGAAGTTGCTAATGCTCTGGGCTTCACAACCAAAGCTGTTCCGGACGATCCAGAAAGCGATGTTAAGATATCAAACTTGAGCTATACCTCAATTCTAAGTAGGATTGCCTCCGACACGTATCATCATCTCCTGCAAATAATGGTGAACCAGACGGGATCGCTATATAAAAATCTTCCAGCACATTACAACTTCAAGCAAGACCCTCTCAAAGTGTTAAAGATTAAAGATTTCACGAGAAACATGAAGCAAATTTGGTTGGCTACATCTGATGAAAATAAGTCTGCAGTAATTAGTATGCGTTACGTCGCAGACAAACTTAAGGAGGAATGCGCAAGAGTCGATCCACAAATCACATCTTCAGGTAATGCGACTAAGGGTGGAATGTCTTTCGTAGACCCCAGAGCTACCGCTCAAAATGAAGCAAAGAGTAAACCTAAAGCTGTGTGGAATAAACAAAAATACGGAACAGTTAATGCAGTAATCAGACAGAAATACGGAACTCCGTCAGCGCCAACTGGGAGAGGACTTCTGAGAGGTTCAAGAGGAATAAGAACAAATTGGGATTTACCAGAGGGAATGGAGATTGAACCTGAGGATGGAGCACCTGCATCTACATCATCGCTTTCATCTTCGTCAGCACGTCAGTATACACCTGGTGTAAGACTCAGGAGATCTATGCCTTCGAGCAGCTCTAATGCTGGTGGTGGTGCTGGTGGTGGTGCAGGTGGTGATGGTGAGCAGAGTTCGATTTGGGCTAATCCGTTAGCGAAATTCTGGAAATAATGTTAAAGAAAGTCGCTGGTGAATTCGTCAGGAATTTCTTCGATTCTTCTCGCAATTATTTTTGTAAAGAAAATTGGTATGACGATGTTGCTAACGAGACCTTCGGGGTTTGTGCGAGATTTTCCGAGCAGTGACACTGGTTTAAGTAATTCAACGACTGCATTTCCACCTTCGTATCTGACAAATTTAGCCAAAGCACTGAAGTTCCTGCGTTGCTTTTTAAACATCTGACGGGTCTTCCCAAACGGAATGTGAACGAGGAGAACATTTCCAGGTTGATAACTACTCATTCCTCCCACGGATTGCTTCAGTTCTGCAGCGGCGAGTTGTTGTTGCTTCATTCTAATGTAGGCATTCTCAAGTTCAAAGTCCTCTTGCATCTGTTTTGGTGTGAATCTGTTTTCAAAAGCAGAGTGCACAGTATTGTTGTATATTCGAAGTACTTCGAAGAACACATTTATATCGCTGAAGTTCTTACCACACAAATTACGGATAACCTTAATTACAGAATCAACGATCGTGTAAGAGTTAGTCAAATGAAAAGCATTAGTGTTGTCCTTGAGCCAGAATTTAACGTTGCGTTTACACTTTTTGTTAGTGCAAAGTGCTCTCAGAGTTGAGTCGTCACCCGGTTGTATTGCAGTTTTTCCACTTAAACGGTCATCTATTCCTTTGAACCCCGTCTCTCCATCCCCTCTAATTCGACATGGTTTACTACCAAAGTGACTGAGAAATTGTGACAGTCCGATAGCGATTGCGTTCATACTCTTACCATACTGCGGCCAGCTGAACAAAAATCTTGTGTTCTCTTTGATGAAAAAGAGATATCCGAACGTTCGTGATTTTTCAATAAAAGCAATGTCAACAACCCATGAATTGGTGTAAGGCGAAAACGTTGGTCTACGAAATTTCTTCAAGGGTTTAACTTTGAAATCCGGAGGCTTCTCCTCGCTTGCGTTGTCTCTAATGCTTGGATTCTGAGCAGCATATTTAAGCTTTATTTTACTTTTGTAGGGGTTTGGAATCATTTCAATAAGAATAAAACGTTAGATTATTGTACAGAATAATCGTTGGCGTTCAGTCCGTAAATGTAGGGAGCACAGCACTCATTCTCCAACACAATCATCTTAGTGTGGACACCTGAAATCGCCACTTTGTTCACAAGGTCTTTGACAATAGTACCATCCTTTACGTGAAATCCACAGTTCTCAGCTTCAATTTTTACTTTTTTGTCTATGTTGTCAAAATATGACTGCACAGTTATTTTTTTCTCGTTACGTTTCTCTGAGCACCCCTTCATCTTCTTTGTTGCCTTCTTTTCATTTCCTTTTACCCCTATTGTGTAATTCTTCGATGCATTCGCAATCTGGAAATCTCCTATTTTTTCAAAAGCAACTCCACCTAACTTCTTCTCATCTTCCTTCTCTCCCCACCAACTTGGGAACCACTCGTAGTAATGTTTCCTACAGAACGCTCTGTCCTTCACAACATACTGAAAACCCTGACGAATACCCCGACGTGGATTTCCCGCCACAGCAAAGTAGAGTGAATCTGTGTCACCTTCAACTGCGTGAATTCTATTCATATCCATACACTTCGTTAGAAATTCATAATAGAACATGAGATATGCAAACTTAGCGTTGTCAAGAGTGAAGAATCCAAGTTGAATACAAGTGTGGCACTTAAATGTAGACGCTCTATAGTACACCATGAACAGATCGTCGTTAATTTTCCCTGTGTGCAGGAAATTGTTTCTTCCTTGAGCCATCATTGCTTGTTTCCATGTGCATAGCTTTACCTTTCCGTAGTTCTCGTTATTTTTAATGTTGAATCCGTAGCAAGAGTTAAGTATCATTTTACAGTATTTTTCCATTCCCTTATTACTCAGCTTCATAGCACCGATGCGTCTACTCATTAAAGTAGTCACAAACCTGTTGAAGCAATCGGTCTTGTAGAAAACTGATATCTCTTTGAATTCGTCAATAACGAGATGACAGTAATCAATCAGAAAGAATAAGTAGTAGCTACTGAAAGACATGAACTTGCCGCAAGTATCAAGAGTGCAAGTTAATTTATCCTCCATTCCTCTCTTCATTTCATGCTTTTTTATCAGACCGGCATTCACTTTACCGACTACCTCGGGGTCAGAAGCATCAATCATCATCTTTCAGAAAACAGGAGGGAAGTTGATAAACTCATTGCAGTGCTCCTGCGGCATGTGAGCTTTAACTGTCACAGCAAAGAGGCAGCCACGCTTTGCATCCGCGTCGGTTTTATGGTAACGTTGGTTAAACATTGACTCGAACAGTTCTCTGGCTCTAACAGGATCATCGGAGTATTCCTTTAAATTTCCGGGCATATACATGATCCCGTTTTGGTAAGGATTCCAAGGCGCTCGAACTGACCCCATCGAGAATGGATAGAGACTATTGAAATCTATCCCAATCACATGAGTCATTGTCCATTTTGAGTCTCGGCTAACTACCCTATAAAGCAGCTGTTTATTGATTAACGGGTCTGCATATTCCTCGACATATAAGTGTTTAATTTTTGTTTCCCCCGCGATGTTTCTCCTGTGCCATACGTTACTCAGTCCTCCTGTCATTCCACCTCTGATTTGATTGTGAACTTTCTCTGCCCGTCCCTCTGTCACACCGGGACCAGCACCGATGGTCATAGGCAAATGATACTTCAGCGCGTACTGCCTAAGTTTGAGCTCAAGCTTAACTTCATCAATATCTCTGTCACCTCTCGTTTTGTTGCACAACTCGCAACATGGTTTGACGTTTTCTCTTGTGTGGGGTTTCTTGCAATCAATTCTATCCAACGTTGGATGAAACACTGATGTGAAACGCTTGCTACAGATATGACACTGTCCCCTGAATGAATCTTTGAAGTGTTCGTAGTCTGTTGCATTGACATTTTTCTTGATATCTCTATCTGCTTTAACATCCTGTTTTCGATAACGTGAGCACATTGTTTTCCAAGTAGCGACGGACAGTTCGTATGGTGGTAAATTGTTTTCCCCCTCGCTTGAATGTCGAAGTCATCATAAGCCATTGCGAAACTTAATGCGTTTGCGTTGGCAGCCAGTGAGAAATTCTGAAGCATGTCAATATTGTCATCCCACATATTCTTAATTAGGTTATCAATCATCGGTCTCATAATCTGAGTGTCGCGCTTGTTATAATACTCGAGATAATCCCATCGATCCTTAATGATTCCTGCTTTCTTTAATCTATACCAATCCTTAAGGAAATCATCATATTCTTCTCTGGTGTAGCTTTTGTTTTTGAGCATTGAGTGAAAGTCTTCAATGTTGAATGGGTCAGTGATTGATAGCACTTCCATGAAATCGTAGTATGTATAGGCCTCATAAGCGAAGTGACTCTTTACGTTCTTAACTCCGCCGAAGTCTTTAGCGTGTGATTCAAGTGTACCAGGGGATATGAAATTCAAGAAATCTTTAAAAATTAACGTAACTGACTTGTCATTCTCGCTGCTTTCTTTGACACGAATCATTTTCATGTTGGTGCTTGTGCAAAGGCAACCGTTCTGATCTATACACCACTCGTCACATTCGAGATAACTCAGGAACAAGTTCATGTCAAACTTTGCAGAATTAAACCCCAATATACACACTTCCTCATTCTTGGCGTAGTAGTGAATTTTGTCCATTACTTCTTTGCTAACACCTGGAATTGGTTTGTACACATTATTTTCTGCAATAATTTTTGCATGCTTGAAAAGTGCCTCTATGAATTGGTGAATGAAGTATTCGCCGTTCCTAGCATCAAAATATATGGAGGTGTTGTCATCAATGCTTGCAGCCACAGTATGTGGGTGAATTTTTGCAACGATCTGTGTCGAATTTCGAGCGCAACCAACGGCCTGAAAGCCCTGAGTCCCTTCGGGACGAAGCATCCGTTCCTCAACAGTCTCGAAGTCGAAAGTAATGTAGTCAGTGATATGCTTGTAGTATTTAGCGAGACCTTTACACCACATATACGCATAAAGTTTATTTTTCTGCAAGTGAGGACAGTAAGGGATGGAGTCCTTGAGCTTCAAGTTTGGTGAATCTCTATCTTTTTTTCCCTTGCAAATTGCAACGTGATCTTTGAACTTCAATTTATCTTCAAACCTACGAATGTCTCTGTTGTAGTCATGGCACTTTGGACAGACGGATATATGAGTGAGCTTCTCAACCTCACCAACATAATTGCAGTGACTGAATCCATTTTTCTCAACAGTTATTTTTAAATTGAGCAGTTTCGTTTTATCAGTCTGAATATCACAAGAAAAGTGTTCCATCGGTCCCCAAATTTCCTCCTCCTTCTTGAACCCGATTCCTTTCAACCCATATGTTTGAATGTTAATATGGAATACCTTACACAGTTTCCCCATGTCCTCCTTAGATGCAAAATTGAACCTCCTGTACGTTTTCAGAATTTTGTTTACTTCTCTTGTATTGCTCGGTCTTTTCTTACCAATAAATTGGAAGAAATAATCTGTGGCAATGGATATCCGTTTGTATTTATTAAGCTTTTCAGGATGAAACAGATACGATAATGCAATGAATACACAAATCGCAAATTCACACTCCAAACCATACACATCCTCGCCGACCAGCTGCACGTGATAGA
>BNWK01000036.1 GCA_025998775.1 Alphaproteobacteria bacterium
AAATATATGAAACATACTGAAGAACGAATCGAAGGAATTGGATACGCATGCCTCATATACTTGTAGAAAACAGTGAGTTACAAGAGCTTCGTTCTCGTTTCCGTCAAAAATAAGAGAGGACCGTTTACTAATAAAAGAAAGATAATTTACTAAGATTTTTATTGGTTTTTATTTTCATTTTGTCAAAAATGACATCTTCGAGATTGACACAAATTATGAAATACAACAATAATGACTTTTCAAGTTTCAATATTTTTTATGTAACCGATACTCTCATCCATGACAAAAATGATGACCATATGCCAACTGTAGTTGATCAAAATGGAAAAAAACTTAAACCCAAAAAAAGTCTCGGTGAAAATTATCCGTTCGTTGTGGTACCGAAAAGTGGAGGTTATTACCAAACCGGAAGTGCTACAATTTATCTCAGGAAGTTAAAAAAGGAACTACTCGCTTCAATTGATGAAGAAAAAGAAAAGGAATCTGAAACTGAAAAAGAATCTGAAAAGGAAAAAGAATCTGAAAAGGAAAAAGAAAAAACGTCATGTTCGATTGATGAAGATAGAGATGTTGAAATTGATACAAAAAAGGTAGACGCTAAAAAGCGCTTACCTCCCGAACCCTCTGAACCATCTATCCCGAACCTGACGGATCTCACAGAACGAGTTGAAAATATTGAAGCAATCATGGAAAAGTTATTGATATCATCTTCAGAACACGAAGCAAGCATCAATGTTCTCGATTCCAGAAATGAAGGTAACACCGAACGGATTCAGAAATTGGAAGATAAGAATGAAACCAACACCGAACGGATTGAGAATTTGGAGGGCACAACTGTTCGCCACGATGATGAAGATTTGGAGGGTGAGTATCGTCGAAATCTCAAACGCAATAACAAAAGTGCCACCGGAGAAAAATTAATCCGTCAAATCAATGACATCACTGAAACTCTGGCTGTTCTTACTGACGGTGAAATTGATGTTGAAGTTGATGAGGATAACGTACTGGCACGTGTGAAAATCTCTGCTGAACAATTGTGTGTCAGACTCGATGGTTTGAAAATTATTGACGAAGTTAAGAAAGCTGAAAGAAGGAAGAAAGCGGAAGAAATTGTGGGTCAGATCGGAAAGGAACGGAAAGCGAAGGAAGAAGATGATGATGACGAAGACCTCGGGACACTTTTTGAGAGATTCAATGCTGTGATGACGACTCGGGACGCCCTTAAGAAATTGGTCGAGTCTGACAAGAAAAAGTAAATTTTCCGTTTTTTCGTTTAGTTTTTTTTGTTTTAATATCACTCACTTCCCTTCTGTTTCTTACCTCTTTTTTTTTAATAAAATCATTCCTGCGTAAACACAAACATTTTAACGCAAATGAAATACGATGTCAAGAGATCCAAGAGATGTACAAGATGATAACGAAATCAGAGAAAGACGTTGGAGTGATACACATAAAACCGACATAAATGTTTGTGAAAGGAAGTATAACAAAAATGGTTATCTTCATGTAATACAGAAACATCACAGAAATGGAAACAAAACTGTTTATAAGTGGAGAGCGAAAGAAGCGAAATGGATCCGTTCATAAATAAAAGGTTAAACGGGAAAGTTAAACGGAAAAGTTTGAAAAAATTTAGTTAAAGTTTTTTTTTTTTTTATTTTTACATAAATGATGATTGGAATGAATCGTGTTGGAATGCATGAAATAAAAAAAATTGGAATTAAAGTACAACCATTTTTGAATCACACCTGGAAGGAAGCATTATCATCAATAAGAACAGAAGAGGAACTAAAAGAATTCATCGCTGATAGCATTAGTGTAAGTGTAAATATGATTGGAAAAGAATACAACGATAAAACACATTCCTATCAAGAAATAATTTTTGTAGAGGATAACAACATAACAAGAGGAAAAACAGGAATAAAAGTTAGAGGAAATAATTTGGATGTGGTTGATGATTTTGGTTGGGAAACTTAAACGGGAAAAACTTCGTTAAAATACTTCGAAGTGATGCCAGTCTCCGAATCCATTTATGTGAAGATAGTGGATTACCATTAATAATTTACGTTTTGGACATAAAAATTGAAATTCAAGTAAGTCATCATCGACGAAAAACCCATATTCTAAAACTCTACATTGAAACATATCTTGAGAATTGTCGATGGAAGTAATGGACATTAATCGTTGTGCTCTTTCGGAAAGCTCTTCAGAATCTTCAGAAATGTATTTCTTAAATGATGAATAGTAAAAATAAACGGAAAAATAATCTCCGTTTTGGTTGGTCATTCTTTTCCTTTTGTTAAAAAAAAGTAGGTTCTGTTAAAAGATAGGTTTCGGTTAATCATCATCATCATCATCATCGCATCCAGTTCTGTAATAGTCTAAATCTACTTCCCACTTTTTGTTTATGTGTCTGTCATAGAGTTCCCTTAAACCAAATTTATCACAACCATCCGGACACCATTCTTCACCATTATTGTGTTTCTCTACTAACTCAAAAAGTTCAAGATTATTTTTGTAAAAGTCGTAAGCCGCTTGTGCATTTAACCAACCTGAAATATAATTACCTTCGACGTACTTTGCGTTTGCTTTTATGAATGTTAAACAATACTTCGGAAAGTTAGTGAAATCACCCATTACTTCCTGATCATTGCAATGTGGACAAAGGGGTTCATTACCATCACATATCCATTTATCACATTTACTACAATAATTCCAATCTGGAGGCATTTATTTATTTAAAGTTAAAAAACCTAAACGAAATTAAAACCAAGTAAGAGTCGTTTACTAATAAGAAAATAAATGATGTACTGTTGTTCTTATTGGTAATCGTTTTCTTCGATGTTCGTACTTTTGGTTTTATTTTTGGTACATCCCGGAGTTGGTGATCCGTATACGGTGTTCATTATGCTGAATTCCATTTATATCGAATATCAGACAGCCAGGGATTTTGACCACTATGTGATTTTTGGTATTGGAGATACAGTGAAAGAGATATATTCCACCAGACCGGATTCCACCACCGATTACGATGTAGTCTTCGATTTTGGAGTCAATCAAACATCCGATCTGGTAAATCTTCAGTTTACTGTAACTGATTACATCGGAAGTGAAAGTCAATGTACCCCGCTGGATCTTTCAGGCCAAAGGTGCAGAGATGAATTTCAATTTTGCCGAGTTTACAGGGCTGCTACGAATCTACCATGCGATGATGGATGGAACCTACGAATAGAGTATAATGTCTATGTGGACCCAAACATTGATTCGGATTCGGATTCGGATTCGGATTCTGATTCTGATTCTGACTCGGATTCAGACAGTGATTCTGACTCTAATTCTGATTCGGATTCTGATTCGGACAGTGATTCTGACTCGGATTCGGATTCTGATTCGGACAGTGATTCTGATTCTGATTCGGACAGTGATTCTGATTCTGATTCTGATTCTGATTCTGATTCTGACTCGGATTCGGACAGTGATTCTGATTCTAATTCTGATTCTGACTCGGATTTAGACAGTGATTCTGACTCGGATTCGGACAGTGATTCTGATTCTGACTCGGATTCTGATTCGGATTCTGATTCTGATTCTGATTCGGATTCTGATTCGGATTCTGATTCTGATTCTGATTCGGATTCTGATTCTGATTCTGATTCGGATTCTGATTCTGATTCTGATTCTGATTCTGATTCTGATTCTGATTCTGATTCTGATTCTGATTCGGATTCTGATTCTGATTCTGATTCTGATTCTGATTCGGAGTTTGTGGAAGAGGAAGAGGAAGAATTGATTGAAAGGGATGAAACTGATGAAGAGGAAGAAACGGTTGAAAAGAAGGAAATGGAAGAAAAGGATGAAAAGGAAGTTTTAATTGAAAGTCCGACATTTAATTGGATACTATTTCTCTCAGTGATGGTAGGTTCATTAGTGTTTATCATCGTTCTCCTTCTCATCATAATTACCTGTATGTGTCATGGAAAAGTTTCTGTTTCTTCTTCTACGGATTCTTCAGAGTCAGTCCATTCAGTTCCAAAAACGGAGCCGAAAATAGACCATGTTGAATCTCCAGTTCCACCCAAAAATAATGAACTTTCACCACCGTTTAGCGGAATTGTTGACAGAAGTGCATCTGAGGAGAGGTCGTACAACGCTTACCGTTCAAATCTTCTTTCACAGTTCAACCTACAGGCTCCTCTTGTTTCGACATCACCGGGAACGTCAAGTCCTAATGTAAATGAAGTGTCTCCTCCCGTTGTTGGTCAGTGGTTGGTTCAAGTTTCGGAAGGAGAAGAAAAACATTCACCGGTATCTGAACGTCCTGTTAGTCCACCTGTGATGACAACGGAAACGGCGACGGTGAGAGGTGAAAGTACGGATTCAGGTTCGAGTTCGAGTTCGGGTTCGGTTTATTCAACAACAACAACTACGAGTTCGAGTAGTGATGATTATGATTATGATAGTTGGCGTTAATTTTTACGTTTTTTCGTTTTTTAATAAATCACTCGTCTTTTTTATTTTTGTTAAAATGGAAGATTATGAAATCAAGAATGGTTTGCTTGGATGTGGAAATTATGTAATTTTAAAGTTGGCACTAATTTTGAAGAAAAAGAGAAACAAGATGAAAGATTTTCATAACAGGACGATTGATTTGTTATACAAAGAACAAGTAAAGCTGCAAGACCATCGGATAAATGAAAGAGCGTACAAGCAATTTCTTGGGAAAATGAAAGAGAAATATCAGCGAAGAAAGAAAAGAACAAATAGTAATGTTATCAAAAAGTTATTCTTTTCACAAGAATTATTAGGTTTAAGATTCAATCCTGTTTTTCATGAAATGTTCCGTTAAACGGTTAAGTATCTACAAGTATTCCATTGTGTTCGAAAAAGAATTGTTCAACATCACCTCGACGTACTCTTCCCGGTTTTTCAAAATCCGTTGGTTCTTCACCGGTGTAAAATACACCCCCGTATCTAAAACTTTCATAATCAAAATCAGGTTCACCAGATAAAATAAAACATTGCGAAAATCCCCACATGTCAATATTTTCAGTTCGACCAAGTTTGAGTATGTCTTTTGGATGGAAATGGAAATGCCATACGTTCACCCATTCGTTCTTTTCTTTATTGTAATAGTCGTGAACACCTAACCAAAGTTTCTTTAATTTTCCCATTACTTTTTACACATATAAAAATAAACACATATAAAAAAAGAAAATGACTTTACAGGGATTTCTTGGAAAATACATTACCGATAAAATACAATTACAATTATTGATGAAGATGGAACACAACCTTCGGACGAAAGGTATTAGTTTGAATATCGCTCATGTAATAAGTTTAAAGACATTTTTAGAATTGAAGGAAATAACTTATATATGTCAAATTAATGACAAACGAGGATGTAATTCTTTCATATACTGTGCTGATAGATCAAGCGATGACATGTGTAAGGTCTGGAGTATTTGTAGTCGTACATTTCTAAAACTTGTTCTCTGAAAAACCAATGATTTCTGATATCATATATTTCTTGACAAGTTGAGAAAAGTTGAAGGAGGTCAGTGGATAACTTTAAAAGGTCTTCCGTATATATGACTTTATCGATTCCATTTTTTGTTATGTATTTGAAAAAACCGGGTCTGGAACCATTAACAACGTTCCACCAGGGCTGCTCGGTTTGGGTAGAGATATCTTGTTGTGATTTTATTTTTATTAGTTTGGAAATTATATCTCTTCCCATCTTTTTCGAATAGCCTTCATTGTAATTCCTTTTCCTTTAATCCATTGTTTAATTTTCTTATCTACCACCGAAAGCGATTTTGGTCTACCTTTCTTTTTAACCACTACATACACCGGTAATGGTGTGGATCCTTCTTCATCCGTTTCCGTTTCCTCATCACCGTACTTTTTATCATCTACATCAAAACTATATCCATTTTCACCCTCATCTATTATTTTTAATGTTAAACCATCATCCTTTAATTCATCAGCATATTTTTTCACTACTGGAAGTATGTCAGTATCGTCAATTTCGATTACCTTTTCATTTTTTTCAAACTCTTTTACCATATCTTTGTTAAACTCATCGTTCAGAATTACACCGTATTTATCTTTCCGAAAGTTATAATTTTCTTCTTCTAAATTTTCCAACCAAACCTTATTTTTTCTATATAGTTTTGGTAAATAAAAATCTTTGCAAAAATCGATGGCTGCTCCTTCCAAAATGTAATCGTAATGAAATTTACTTAATCTAATTCCTCCTTCTTCACCTTCCTTTTTTGGATAAAAATTCATAGCTCTAAAACCGTTACCAAGCATACCCTTTACAGTATTAAAAAACGCATACGACTTTATACCCTTATCAAACTTTCTTTTACCTTTACCTTTACCTTCATTCGGTCTTCCTCTTCCTCGTTTCTCTTCTTTAGGTTCCTTTTCTTTTTCCTTTTCCCTTTCCTTTTTAGCTTCCTTTTTAGGTTCCTTCTTTTTACCTGTATCTGTTTTCACCTGTTTCGATGGTACTTTTACTTTAACACCTCCGGCTTTTACTACTTCTCCAACTTTTGGCGCACCTTTCCGCCCTGGAAAAGAAACACCTTCCACAACTTCATCTAATTTTTTGTACTTCACCTTCCCACCTTTCTTAACTGAGACCTTGTAAGTTTCCCCTGCATCAACCACTTCAATTCTCATTCCTTCCTCTTCATACATTTCTTTAAATTTTTCAAATACTGACATTAAGTCCTTCTCATCAAAGTCAATTTCTTTATAGAATTGATCCCTTTCATAAACGTCATGCATTTCATTCCTAAATTCTTCGTCTTGTAATTTTCCATCTTCATCTTTAACAAAATCGTACTCTTTACCCGGATACTTTCGTTTATAGACTGGTGGTAAAATGAATTCACGTACTGCTCTATCAGTTATTTTATCAAGGATGTAATCATCATCGCGTGGATGAAAACCCCATTTATCTTTGAGAACATACCTGACCGACTGAGCGGTGTCCACAAATACTAACCAATCTTTAATTTCTTTATTAACTCCTTTATCAATTACAATCTTTTTATCTTTACTTACTTTAATTATCAATCCATCTTTCCTGTACATATCCTTATACCGACAGAACATTTTCATTAAGTCCTTTCCATATACCAGAACCTGTTCTTTTTCATCTACCTTAGACATGCCTTCTCTAAATTCAGGTTTGTTCATATATCCCTTTGGGTCTCCACCTCCATGTTCTTTACTGTCGTTGAACCAGTACGATTTCGGTATCTTTTCATTCCACTCTTTGTGATTTAAAACGAGATCGTTAAGAACGTATTCTGTGAATAAATCAAAAACAGTCTTTGATAAAATTTTTTTGTACTGTGCGTATACGATTAATTCTTTTCCCTTTTCATCTTTATTCTTAAATCCCTTTTCAGATAAAACTTTCATAACTAATTTTCCAATCCTCCTATATACTTTCCATCCTTTTAACTCATCAATACTTATAGGCATTACAGTTTTTTTCAATGATATAAAAATAAACCAATCAGAACCGATACCTTATACCCGGACCTTATCCAATGAACTTTTCACCGATGAACTTGAAATCTTACAACCATACCTGGAATATATTTCTAACATTGCTTTCTTAAACCCACTATCATTTAGTGCGTTATCTTTATCAGAAACGAAATCGTAATGACCACCAAGTTTTTTCGACCAAGTTATACTCCTCTTATACAAACTCGGTAGTACATTTTTTCGGTATATGTCACTGATAACCTTTGATGAAATTTTTCCGTAATCTCCGATAGACATTATCGTTTTACCGTTTTTCTTCACTGCCACACCAAGATGGGAAAGTTGTCGTCTCACTACCGCAGCAATTTTTTGATACAATGGAACACTACGTTTACTTTTTGATCTACTGGTACTCCTCGATTTACTCCGTGCTGCGCTCCGTGATGCACTCCGACTCTTTTTCTTCAACGGTTGTAATTTAATGGTTGGTATTCTTTTAGCCTTACTCGAACTCCTTCCTGCACTTTTACTTCTTGTGCTATAACTTTTCCTCGGAGCATAACCTTTACTACCACTCCTTTTACTTTTACTCCTCGTACCTTTACTTTTACTCCTCGATCCTTTACTTTTACTCCTCGAACCTTTACTTTTACTTCTCGATCCTTTACTTTTACTTCTTGAACCTTTACTTTTATTCTTACTTCCTTTTGGTCTACCTCCTCTTTTCTTTTTTATTACCTCTGCTGCTGCGATTATTGCTTGCTCTTCTGTTCCACCATTCGCAACAACAGCATTCGCCACTGATTGTGCAAGAGCTTCAGTTCCTGATTCAGATTCTGAACCCGACTTAGACTCCGAACGACTTTCACTCACCGACGCGGTTTCAGATCGAGTATCAGATTCACCTCCGCGACTATCTGTTTCACCTACCGATTCAGCGCCACTAACATCGCCAGCCTGCATCATCGCTAACTGATTTCGAATTTCATCTTCACTCATACTCATCGCAAGCATTTGGTTTATTATTTGTTCTTCCTCACTCATCCCTGCCATTTGAGCTCTCATCTCCTCCTCACTCATCTGGGGACCACCAGCCGAAGCTCCAGTTTCACCGCCAGCCACCATAACCATCTCATTTCTCATCTCTTCTTCGCTTATCTGTGGTACCGGACCTACGACTTGTTCATTCACTCCTCCAGCTTCACCGGGAGCATTCATCATACCACTCATAACTCCATAAGGGTCTGCCGAAACTTGTTGAGCTAATGCTTGACTTGTTCGGTTATCTTCACCCATCACCGATTCTGCTAATGCATGTGTTTCTGTTGTGCGTGTCTCCGGTGGTCCACCAATCACAGCGGTCATTAATGCATCCTGTTGGGCTTTTTCTACTGCTTCTGTTCCACCGCTTGTTATTGTAAACGGATCTTGTGGTGGTGGGAGTGTTAAAGTTTCAGGTATTGCAGTGCTAATTAACAAATTCCTTGGATCTCCACTAACGGCTTCTTCATTTTGTTTTGCTAAATTTTGTTCGAGTTCTTTAACGGCTTCTTCTTTTTTTTCTTCTTTTTTCTCTTCTTTATCTTCATCTTTATCTTTTTCCTTTTTAGATGTTGTTGGTTTCTTCTTCTTACTTTTTATCCAGTCCCACTTACCCATTTTTAGATTGTGGAAAAAAAAGACAGTTATTCTTCAAGCAGTCTTACTTCAGCACCATCGGGAAGATAATCAAAGACTAAACCTTCTCTGTTGTTCAAATTCATATACATTTCAAATAGAACTTTATTGCTCTTCCCTGATGAATTTAATTGTCGGAGAATAGTGTGAATCATTTGTGCATCATTAAAACCACCGAAAAGAATACATGTATCTAAATTTCTTTTAACTTGTGGTGGTAATGCAAATCCGTCTTGAAGACATAAAAAGTAAGTTATTCTTGGTTGTCGGTTTTGATGTAATAGATCCAAGAGTTTTCTATTCTTTGTTTGTTTAAATATATTTATTGCATCATCGTATAAAATTACCGTTCCTGGAGTCGTTTCTGTAAATTCGTTTAAGTCTAACATTTTGAACATATCGTGTTTGCACTTACTAGTTATTTTATGTTTCAAACCTTTATCTATAACTTCTTGATAAGCATTCTTAGCATCGATGAACTCAGTTAAGAACTCAGGCATGTCAGCGTATTTAACGATTCTAGTGTTAAGTTTAATTAAGTTTAATAATTCCTTTACGGTGTCATCATTACTTTTATCAGTACAATAAATGAAAGAGTTATAACCACCTTTGTCTTCCAACTGTGATAACTTTATCAACTCTCTCATCACATTAAAGGTCTTTCCTGAACCTCTCCGACCGATGTAAAGATTAATGGTATTCCGACGAAAGTTCAATTCCGGGTCGATAACTGATTGTAGTTGTACATCTTTATCTATCCCCTTTATCGCTTTATCAATCTTTCTGTTAACGATATCAATTAAAGAATATGACGACGACGACGATGACATTTTTTCTTTATTTATTTAATAGTTAGTAAAAAACGTCTATTACATCATTACCTGGATTAAGTCTAGAATTGCATAAACATAAAACCACAAATACATCGCAAAGTCAATCAAGTACAAATTCATTGAATAACGCAAATAGCAATAACGTAAACATCTTTCTACCACCTAGCCTTTCCGGTACTACCTCCAGCCATCACGAACGTGCACGATCGGGAAGTTTTGATGCTTTCGTTGAAGATTCCTCACTCGGTTCACCTAGACCTAGATCATCAAGACCAGTATCACATCGGTTAGCACTCCCACCGTTATCACCAGTAGAGGAAGACGAAATTGCAGAAGCCAGAGGAAAGGAATCAATAACCCCAAAAGAACTGCAATCATCAGCAACCCCGAAAGATAATGTCTCTATAGATTTCATGAAAACACTCATCAGAATCCAGAACGAAATACTTTTAAACAATGTACTTCTTGTGAATAACTTAAAAGAACTCGGTGATCGGGTTATTTACCGGGAACAGGACTTGATGGATATGATTGAAATCTTAATGGGAACAAACGATATTCAAATTCGAACTGAAGAACCAAAAAAGGCCGTTTGTGGTCCATGTACTTGTACGATTCCAATGTATGTAAAAATAAAATCAATAACGACACGCAAAACTGTACCGTTCCTGTATACCGAAATTGCTACGAGAATGCAAGATGAATTTAAGATCTCACTGGAATACTGCGTCCCTTCTAGTTAACGGAATTTTTTTATCTCCACAAAAAAGATATGCCAAGGAAATCCAATAAAACAAGACCAACCTCAAGATCAAGGTCAGCTAGAAGAACAAAATCAGTGAAAAGGTCGAAGATTGTTGCTAACCGTCCGAGGGATTCAAAGGGGAGATTCATAAAAGTTAAGAAGTAAAAGAAATACATAAAAATTTTTACATTAACGAAACGGATGATAAGCTTAAATAAAATCGGAAGAGATATAATTTCCAAACTAATAAAAATAAAATCACAACAAGATATCTCTACCCAAACCGAGCAGCCCTGGTGGAACGTTGTTAATGGTTCCAGACCCGGTTTTTTCAAATACATACCAA
>BNWK01000037.1 GCA_025998775.1 Alphaproteobacteria bacterium
CCATCTTTCTCGGTTCGGTGCCTCTTCTTCAAATCTGCTCTTTCTATATCTGTTAAAAAATTCTTCATGATCTCTTTTTAACAATTTTTTATGCAATATGCAAGTTCTCAATTGAGCGGAGTATATTAGCGAGAAAAAAATAACGAACGCCAGCGCGATAGCAAAAACCATGAAACTCATGTAGAGCAATCCGAAAAACAACATGAGCGTAAATGCTAAACATAAAATAATCACAGAAATTTCTCCAATTGCATTATTTCATCGATTTTCGCAAGTGATTCATTTTTGGTAATTTTTTTGGCCGTTTCAGATGTCTTTTTCAGTAAATCCGCGTCAGATAGAAAATGACGACACACATCATATATTTCATTTGCGTCGTGGATTTCAAATGCTACATCATGTGAATGCAGAAAATCTCGAATTTCCAGAGCGTTGTCCATGAAAGGTCCGTGCAATACTGGCTTGCCAATTGCTACTGGTTCATAGATATTGTGTCCACCGATCGGAACTAGCGAGCCTCCGACAAAACAAACATCTGCAATCCTGAAAAATGTTCCCACTTCACCGAAAGAGTCGATACAATATATTTCGGGTGCTTGCAGCACATGCATTTTATTGTCATCTACTTGCGATGTTGAAGCTGAATCAGACGTCTGTGCAGCACGCACCGCTGATCTCAGGGCAAAATCCAATCCGTATTTCTGAATTGTTTCACAGACTCTTTTTACGCGAGTTAGATGTCTTGGAATTATTATAGTAACGATATCAAATTCTTTTTTTAATTTTATGTGTGCTTCGATTATTGCCTCTTCTTCTTTTTCGTGAGTACTGGCGGCTACCAGAACTCTTTTGTTTTTGCAGAGTTCTTGAAAAATTTCTAGTAGTTTTTCATCGCATGGAAGAAGTGCATTGGCATATTTGATGTTATCAATTAGCTTTGTGTTTTTCGGGGAAAAATGGCGGAATCTTTCTTCATCTAGCGGCGACTGCGCCAATATTGCATTGAATTTTCCAAGAATTCTTGAAAAGAATCCGCTAACAACTCTCCATCGCTTGTAGGAATTCGGAGATAATCTTGCGCTTAGTAAAAAAGTTGGAATATCCCTTTTCTTGAGTTCCTGGATTGTATTTGGCCAGATTTCCGATTCTAGAAAAACTGCAACATCTACTTTCCAATGATTCAAAAAACGATTTACCCATTTCAGATTGTCGACCACTGCGTATTGATGATAGCAATTACTTATCTTTTCTATTTTTGGTTTTAAAATATCAGAAGATGTAACAGTTATCGTGGTGATTAGCACATTCAAATCAGGAAACTTCTTTTTTATGTGATTGATGAATGTGAGAGCAGCTGTGGATTCTCCAACACTGGCGGCGTGTATCCAAATGAGTTTACCTGCGGGTCTTGGGATAGTCGCTTTTCCAAAATGATTACGCACAGATCCAATTCGGTCTTTTCCATAAAAACACCTCGTGTAGAAGTATATTTTTAACAGAGGCGACAGCAATTGAAATAACACTTTGTATAACTTATTCATTTAAAATCCTATACGCCTCATTTGAAGCTTCGTTTATGCGAGATTCTACAAGGTTAACGGCCTCTTCTTCAGTAAGATCTTTGATATCATCATAGCGAACGGGCTCATTCCACACCATAACGCCTCGGTTAAATGGCCAAACCACAATAAAGCGATCCCAGGAGTTAAGTCTCCGATATCTCTTTACACAGAAACTATAGGTAAAAATATCCGATTTTGCAAGTTTAGCGATAGCAATTACTCCCGGATACAATTTATGTCTGGGGCCGCGTGGGCCGTCCGGAATTATCGCCACGTACTCACCTTTTCTTATGAGTTGGACCAATTTTTTAGCGGCTGAAAATCCCTTTCCGGTGGAGCCATACAAAGCCGGCATGGAGAAATTTTTTACAACTTTTGCGATAAATCTTCCGTCTCGATGGTCAGAAGCAAGCACATGCAGAGGCTTTTTCCATTTCCACACGCATGGAGCCAACATGAGTCTATCATGCCACAGACACACTATAAACGGCTTTCCTGATTCATGATAACTATTGGGAAAATCTTCGCCAACCACCGTCCATTTTGTTGTTCGATACGATAATCTTATGAAAAATGAAACAACTTTAGATAGCACATTTTCGAGTTTACGAAAGCGCCTCAGCTGCTTACTGCACCACTTAACAAAACTAGAAAAACCAAAATGCAAAATTTCACCGATCTAAAATTCATAGGCTCCTAAGTTATTGAAATGCACAACATATACGGCACAGCATGCTTTTCTTTTCCGGTTGAGGTAATGCTGGTGGATCTAAGCTTTCATGCAGGCAGTACACAACTTTCTCGTGCTCCTTTTCGATATCCCTAACTTCTTCCAAAGCAAAAGCAGGAAATTCCACTATCTTATATGCACGATACTTCAGATCTTTTAGCAATTTTTTGATATCCGATATATGGGAGTCAACAATCTCTTCTTCCTTACCAGTTTCTGGATCTTTCACTTTCATTTTCGTGCCGCAGGACTTTAGAGCACTTTCATTAATTCCAAGCACAATGGCCGGATGATCCCTTTCTATTGTTTTCACAGATCCCTTTAGGGCGAGATACTCACTGCCTTTAATGTCCAATTCCAGAAGATCTACTTTATTTATCTTTTTTTCAAATACAAAATCATCAATGGAGGTTGTTTCGACAGTTTCAGGCGCGAGATTTTCAACTCCCTTCACACTAAACTCAGTTCCAAGTGTGTTGAGAGAGCTTCTCTCTTCATATGCAACCATCAAATTTGCACTGCCCTTTTTGTCCAAAACAGCATAGCGATAGACGGATATGACATCGTCCGCTCTATTGAGCTTAACATTCTCCAGCAAACGATCGAAATCCCTCTTGCTTGGCTCCAGAGCGAAGATATGGCCGCTTTTCCCAACAGTCGCTGATGCTAGCAGTAGAGAATATCCGATATTGCATCCGGCATCCACCATGACACCACCTTTTGGCAACAGAGAGTTAATAACAACCAATTGATTTGGATTATATACTCCCCTTACAAATAGTGCTCTGCAAATCTCATTTTTAGGATAAAGTTTTAGGACTAATCCATTAATCCAGGACATATAAACAGGTTTTTCGAAGCGCAGATACTTCCACCAGCGAAACCACTGACTAACAGTAGACGCTGAGTCACAGGAATATCGATCCCATCCGCTTACCGGAACCAATTTATCAAATTTAGGAGCTGGATATTTGCCTTCTGTACCGGCCAATTGATCAGCCAACTGATCTACAGATTGATCTACAGATTGCGTATTGGTTTCTATTTCTTCTTGAGAAGCCGAGTTTTTTCCTTCTGAGTCGGCAAACTGATTGACCGATTGATCTACCGGCTGTGTGTCAGATTTTTTTTCTTCTTCAACCGCTTGTTTTTCAAGTTTTTCATCTTCTGGTGTCTGCTTGAATTCTTCAGGAACTACAACATTTCCAGGAACTTTATCGGAAGGAGCTGAATTATCGCCAATTATGTCACCATTAGCAGCATCAGAACCGGCAGCTGATGCGCTGCCATCACCGGGTACTTGGCCATTTCCAACGGAAGAGTTACTTTGGACACCATTGTCCGTAGCTGCATAGCTACCAGCTGGCGCTTGAGTATTTCCAGCATCAGAACCGACAGCTGGTGCGTTGCCACTTCCGGTGTAATCGTTACCTGGTGCGCCGTCATCTGGAGAATTGCTATCACCGGGTACTTGGCCATTTCCGACGGAAGAGTTACTTTGGGCACCGTTACCCATAGCTGCATAGCTACCAGCCGGCGCTTGAGTATTTCCAGCATCAGAACCGACAGCAGGTGCGTTGCCACTTCCGGTGTAATCGTTACCTGGTGCGCCGTCATCTCGAGCATTGCTATCGCTGGGTGCTTGGCCATTTCCGACGGAACTGTTACTTTTGGCACCGTTGTCCGTAGCTGCATAGCTACCAGCTGGCGCTTGAGTATTTCCAGCATCAGAACCGGCAGCAGGTGCGTTGCCATGCCCAGCGAAATCGTCATCTGGGGCATCGTCGTCTTCGGCTTCGTAACCATCATCATTATCAGGCGCCCGGCCATGTCCGGTGTAATCGCTACCCGGTGCACCGTCGTTTCCGGCCACGTAATTACCAGTTGGTGCTTGAGTATTTCCAGCGAAACCGTTATCTGGGACACCGTCATCTGTTGCATAACCATCATCTGTGGCATCATCGCCTTCTGTTGCGTAATCATCATTACCAGGCGCTTGGCCACTTCCAGCAAAACCATTACCCGGCGCGCTGTTGTCGTCTCCGGCTACGTAACTACCAGCTGGTGCTTGAGTATTTCCAGCATCAAAACCGGCAGCTGGCGCTTGGCTATTTCCAACGGAACCATCAGCTGGTGCGTCGTCATCTCCGGCATAATCATCGTCATAACCTTCATCATACTCGGCTCCGCTGGCCACATTCGGCAAAGTTCCCTCTGCGCCAGCGGATTCACTGTAAAGCGCTCTACTGCACACAAAGGCCAAACTTGCACAAAACACAACATACCTGTTAATCTGACTCATCATAACAAAACATCCCAACAAAACCACTAGTCACATGTTAGTATCTGTCGCAAAAAAAACAAGTGTATTTTTATTATCATTTGATTTTTCATTTTCACTCCTTCTCTTTATCCTCTTCAAGTGAGTTTGTCTCTGCCGATGTATCCACAATGCCATCCGGAAATGCTATAGACTCTGCTAGTGATGGTACAAACGCCAGAGTCGAGGCTTCGGAAGAGTTTGCTATTAGTGAGAATGGCGGCATCGCAGTTAATGTAGATGAAGAACCGTCTCGAGCGCCTGTCGTGTGCATTCGTGTTACCGCTAGCGCCGCCGAATCTTCAGCTCCTGGCGACAGCGTCCGCAAGGCCGGCGGTGTATACGATGCTCTCATCACCTGTGAAAGCGATGAGGCCGGTCGCCTTTGGGCACCTAGTGAAATCAGGCTTGATGCGCTCGAGTGTATAGCTTCCGACGATGATGACGATGATGACGATGATGACGAGGAAGACGAAGACGAGGACGATGAGAAAGGTGTAGGTGTAGTTGACAGCCTGTCTGCTGAGATCGGAGCTGGAGAAGGTGACGATGACGAAGAAGAAGCTGTCAATGTCGATCGATCGTTTTCCACAGTATTAGCGGTTGCCTTGTCGACCAGGCGGTTCCACCGGTGAGCAGCTCTGCGTCGCCTCAATCTTCCTTCGCGCATGTATACCAGCCCGTCAGCGGAAAGATTGACTCCACTTTCCGTCAAAGAGCCTTTAGTCCTATAGCGTTCTCTGCATTTGAAAAGGTTTTCTAATATTCCTTTGTCGACCCGCTTGTCGGCATAATCGCACAACATATCGCAGCCTAATTCGGCAGCAGTCGTAACAAGTATAACTCTAAGTAGAAGAGTAGAGACATTCGGATCGTGACTGAACCATTGGCCTGCTGCCGATAGAGCTATCTTTCCAACGGTTATGAGATTTCTGCCTGTCCCACCAAGGAATCTAACAACTTGCCAAAATTTGGTAGGTCTATCGTATATGTAGATTTCCTTATCGATAATATTCATTGAAATCCGCATCTTATCCTGTTCACTGAGTCGCCCTTTATAGGTTTGCAACATCATTGCCATTTGAGGATCCTTCTGGAAGAACTCCATTCTTAGTAGTCGATTTATAAAAACGTCGTCAGTATCTACTGTTTCATTTTCTTCGCCGTTTGTTCTTAATGTCTGTAGATTATTCGTTGACGAGGAACCAGCGTTTCCTTCTTCAGCCAATCGTAAATTGACGGACGACTGTGCTCTTGAAACGCCTGTCACTTTTTTTTGTAAATTAATTGATGAGTGCGACCTGGAAAGATCTGGTACAAGCGTCGAAGACACATCAGAGATGGAGACGCAAATTAATAGACCTGATATTAGATAATTCATAGAAACCTCCGTAAAAGTCATAAAAAACAATGTTCTTCACAGGAAGAACGATATTCACATACCCAAAAACACCTGCACCCATCTGAATCTTATGATGTTGCAGACGATTTCTTTTTTACTTTGCGAAAATACAAAAACAGGCTGGATAATTAGCTCAACAGAAATTTAATATTTTTTGTTGGACTTCTTAATTAAATACAGCATAACAATGATTCATTTAAAAAACGTAAACATTTATTTTTTTATATAAGATGTGTGTTTTTGTGATGTTGCATTATTTTGCTCAATTGCCACCGCATGAGCGGCTTTTGTGAAAGAGTTTATGATAATAACGACAATGATCATTATGGAATTTTATAAAAAAGTTTGATTAATGGTTTGCATGTTAATTATAGTTTCGATATGTTATAGACAATGTTAACTTGTTCTTTTTATTTTTTGGAGGTAAATCATGATAAAAAAGAGTTTTGTTTTGGCCGCAGCATTAATGCCAATGTGTGTTTGTTGTCATTCAATGAAAACGTCGCTAACGTCCGGGCCGTTGTTGAGTAATACTGGGCCTTTTACTACGCCGTTGATGAATAATACTGTGCCTTTGTCTAGTCCGCCGTTTATGACAACTTCACAGCATAGTACGGCGATCACAACGCAAATGCCCATACCTACTACTCAAACTGCTGCTGTTCCTGTTCATGCGACAGAGGTTATTCCAGCACAGGAATACCAACATGTTCCTGTTACTCAGGTTGATGGTGTGATAAACACAATATCGTTTAAAAAAAACGAAAATATTTTCGCGCACCCACGTATGTCTGGCTTTGATGAAGAACAGCGTGCTTCTTATCAAATTCCCGTTACACTTAATATGGCACAAATACCAGCTCTTTTTGAACCGAATGTATATTTTAGGGAGACCGGAGAGCAAGAGGAAGAAGGCGGCCTAAAACTAGTAGAAATGGAAACTTTAGACATCTTGGATCCAAACGTGCCACCTCAGGAACTTCCGACACTTAATCCAAACACACATAAAATATTCATGTTAGGGAATAAGTTGGATAAAGTTCAGCAATATTCGAAAGACAATGTTCAATTCATTTTTGAGTTTTTAGATAATAACAGTGATCCTTTAGATAGTTACGTGGTTCCTATTGAATTACGTATACTCAATCCGCAAAACAATCCAATTGCTCCTCATCATCCGTTCAACCATTTTGGCTTTGGAAGTGGAGCACTTCATTTACCAACCGAAAACCACGAGGCGTCATCCAGTCCAGTATTTGGATTTGCGCCAAATATGAACAGTTCGGCTGCTAGCGGTCCGTTTTCTTCATCGTTTGTAGCGAATCCAGTTACTCAAGCGTTGGGAAGTGGCTCATTTCCTTCATTGTTTGGAACGAATCCTGCGAATCCAGTTAGTCCGCCATTTGTAAGCAGTTCGTTTTCATCATTGTTTGGAGCGAATCCAGTTACTCCGGCATTAGGAAGTAGCTCATCTTTTGCAGCGAATCCAGTTAGTCCGCCATTTGTAAGCAACTCATTTTCATCAACGTTTACAACTACTGCTCACGAAGATGATGACTCAGATGACAATGACCTGACTGGCCAATAGTTTAGGGTATTTTCATTGATTGCCTGCAGAATGATTCTGCAGGCGCAGCGCGGTACACGAATTTCACGCTGTCTTTGGATTAGATAATTCTGTAATTCGATGGACGAAATCTGTTTTTGCGGCCGAGTAGGAATCCCTGTCGAACTTGAATTTTTGGCCGAGTGTATTTTTCAATCTGCCATATTCTTCAGCTACTTCCGGATGTTGCTGGAGATAATCCCGGAAATGCAGTTCGTCCCAGTTTCCGAAATTTCTCACATGCAGATGAAACGCCTGTCCGCAAAATCCATCTGGCGCGTATCCCTTTAGGAAAACAGCGTTTGGATATGGTTCAGATTCTGATTTTACATGCAGATAGTCGATTTGCCCAAGACTTTGCGCCAGATGATTGAAGTTCGCATCTGCCGATATTTCGATCAGTATATCGATGATGGGTTTCGCACTGAGTCCAGGAACAGCTGTGCTGCCGAAATGACTTATGCGGAGAATTTTATCCGAACCGATTTGCTTTTCCAAAAGCGCCTTTTCAGTCTCGTAGATTTCCGTCCAGTTTTCCTGATACTCGCTTACGACAATAGGAAATAATTTCCAGAGTTCCTTATCTGACAGTCCAAACAGAGTCTTAGTCATGCGCACATCGCCTCTTTCAGATTCATTTTATGCATCATGGTGATATCCTGCGGCAGTGGCGCGTTTGGCACCGTAAGCAGTTTGTCTCCAGAAAACATAGAGTTTGCTCCGGCGAAAAAACACAGCGCCTGCATTTCTTCCGACATGGAATCCCGACCGGCCGATAATCGCACATACGACGTCGGCATGAGGATACGCGCCAACGCAATCGTCCTTATGAAATCGAAATTATCCACATCAGGAACGTTTTCCAGTGGAGTACACGGAATTTTCACCAATCTATTTATGGGAACCGACAATGGCGGCGTTGGCAGATTCGCCAGCATAACCAGCATCTTTACCCGATCTTCGTTTGTCTCGCCCATTCCGATAATGCCTCCGGAACATACGTTTATTCCGGCGTTCTGTACCATTTCTATGGTGTTTAGGCGATCGTCAATAGAGCGAGTTGTCACGATGTTTTGGTAGAAATCGGCAGACGTGTCGACGTTGTGATTATAGTAGTCCAATCCTGCTTCCTTTAGCTTTTTCACTTGATCATGAGAAAGAAATCCCAGAGTAACACACGTTTCAAGCCCCAGAGATTTCACGCTTTTTATTACGTCACAGACATATTCGAATTCTTCGTCAGATGGACTTCGACCGGACATACTCATGCAGAATCGAGAGCTTCCGTTTTCTTTGGCTTTTTGGGCCGCTTCCATTACGGTGTCTTTGCTTATCATTGGTTGCTTCGGCGCTTTTCTTCCATTTTTCGCCGATTGGGCGCAGTAGGCACAGTCTTCGGAGCAGCCTCCTGTTTTCAGACTGAGCAATGTGCTAATTTGTATGAGCTGTTCATCAAAATTATTCCGATGAATCGTGTGAGCATCGTACAACAAAGTAAAAAATGGACGATTGAAAATGCCGAGCGCGTCATTAAATGATATTTTTTCTGCCATGTGGAACTCCCGATGATGAAACAATATAGAATAATTTGCGATTCATTAAAAGCTTCTTGCAATTACAGAGAGTTGCAAAATCAGGAGCAGGATGAGACATTTCTCGATTTCTCCACAAATGATTATCTCAACCTAAGCGGGAATCAGGAAATTTTAGAAGCCGCCTACGAGGCCGGCAAAAAATACGGATGCGGTTCAACAGGCTCGAGATTGTTGTCTGGAAATAAGCAGATATTTGAAGAGTTTGAAGAGCAAATTGCGCACGATAAAAACACAGAAGCCGCTTTGATATTTAGCTCTGGATATCAGGCGAATATGACTGTGCTCAGCGCATTATGCGATGAAAAAACACTGGATTATAAGAAGGCAATACTATTCTTCGATAAATTAAATCACGCCAGTTTGTATAAGGCTGCGGAACTTTGTAAATGTACATTGAAGCGCTATCCAAACAATGACATGGCTGCGCTAGAGGCTCTTTTGGAAAAGCATAAAGACGAAGATTGCGTAAAATTCATAGTTTCTGAGACCGTCTTTGGAATGGATGGCAATTGCGTCAATTTTTTGGAACTAATAAGGCTTGCCCGAGAACATAATGCACTGCTTTATCTGGATGAGGCTCATGCAACTGGAGTGTTTGGCAAACACGGCTATGGATTATCGACGGATCACGATTTGAGCGATATAACATGCGTTATCATGGGAACTTTCAGTAAAGCGTTGGGAGTAAGTGGAGCCTATGTGGCCTGCTCCTGTGACATAAGGAATTATTTGCTGCAAAAATGCTCCGGCCTTATTTATTCCACTGCGCCATCTCCGCTGGTCGTTGGAGCTGCCCAAAAAAGTTGGGAATTGGTAGGGCAGATGAACGAACAACGCAAAAAATTACTGGAAACATCCGAACGTTTGAGAGCATTCTTGGCTGAGCACGGCTTCGATACCATGAATTCCTGCAGCCACATTATTCCGATAAAAATGAACTCAAGTACGGAAGCACTTGAATACAAAGAGTTACTGGCAAGTAGAGGAATACTGGTGTCAGCGGTCCGAAGACCGACGGTTCCGACTCCGAGACTGCGACTGGCGCTCACGTTGGAGCATTTGGAAGAGGAGATGTTCCGTGCTTTTGTCGCGTGCGTGCAATAGGCGTCATGAAGTAGGGATTTTTGCTGGAAGCGTTAACTTCCAGCGAGAAGGTAAGCCAGAGGTGGAATTGCAGCATTATTTTCTTTGGTCGAACATGCCTTTAAAGATGATTTGTCCTTCTTGATTGAAGAGTGCCCCAAATCCGTTTGGCTGGTTACCTTCGAAGCGCCCCCAATATTGAGTACCATTGGCCCACTGATAGCGTCCGCCCAATTGTTCTAAACTTGACCCACCATTAAATAGATGATAAATATGTTGAAATTTTAGTGGTGTAATTATGTTGGAAGAGTTTGAGGATTTAGATTTTGGTTCAGAGCAGTTGGAAGCTCGTTTTGTAAAAACGATGAAGACACTAAGCAAAAATCCAGAGAAGTCGATATATGGTAGTAGTGAAAATCGTTCTGAATCAAAAGCGATTTATCGCCTATTGGGCAATGATTCATTCAATCTGGAGGAAGTAAAAAGGAGCCACAAAGCTTCGACGATAAAACGCATAAAGGATATCGGTGGGGTTG
>BNWK01000038.1 GCA_025998775.1 Alphaproteobacteria bacterium
AAATAGTATCCTGTATGTTCCGCAGAGACTTTGTCGTCCACAAAAGCGTATTTTCCGGATCACCATATGTTTTATCTGACACCAATAATTCAATCCATTTTTGCAAATCAGGATAGGTTTCCTCCAGACACTTGCGACCACCTCCTGCTGTGCGAATATTTGTGGCATTTTCGTCAACACCTGCTTCCAGTTCTTTCTTGCCTTTTATTACGGTGGTGCGAGAAAATCCGCTGATTTCACAGACCTTCTTAACTCCGCCGCGCCCCATCGCATTAGCACAACTTGCCAAAAATAAGCGGCTCTGCTTTTCGTTCAATAATGGCAGTACTGCCTTGATATGTTCTTTCAATTGAATATCCTCAAACCTTTGATACCATCGTATAACTTGTTGAGGCTACTATACAACTTATCTCATCAAAAGTTCAAATTATTTTTACACAGATCCTAAGGGGTTGGACGAACTATTTCAGAGTCGGGAACTCCAGTCGATGCTTTGGGTACATAAAAGATTGGATGGAAAAGAAGGCAAGACGCCACTTAATGAGAAGCAGAAAGCGGAAAAGGCTTCGGCTGGGAAAGATGGAATAGTAGTTGGTTATACGCGGTATGTGGGCTGTTCTCAGACTACAGGATCAAGTACTACCAAGCTCAGGAAGTGTTGCTGGCATGATAGGTCACATAAACTTTGATACGAAAATAACAGGAAAGCGTAGTGTGGGAAATCAGCACGCTACGTTTGACGAGGCGGGCGATGGAAACGTGGCTATCCTAGCTAACGCGCCATTGCTCGACCCTACTGACGAGGCGGACGATGGAAACGAGGCTACCTTAGCTAACGCGCCATTGCTCGCCCCTACCTGTTGAGGGGTCTAAACTTGACCCACGACTTTTATAGAGCATATTTCTCTGATATTTTAGGAATTGTATGACTTCAACCGTCGAATGTGTTGAAAAAGCAAGACTAGCCTTCCTCGGATTGCATCAAGAATTTCGCTATTCTGGGTTGTTTTTGTTCTTTTGTGGAGATTATTTTTACGATTTTGATTAATTTTTGATGCTCACGATAGCGATTGGAAAGGGTTAGGCTGTTGTAATACCACAAAAAGGTTAGAAAAATACTCAAAAAACAGCAAATAAAAGCGGTGGGTCAAGCTTAGGTTGAGGGGTGGGGACGGCTGCCAAAGCCGCATACCGCCTACCGCGATTGATCTTCGATCCTGTGACCATCTTCTATCTGGTTAACGTGGCCGTCGTAATCATATGTCTCCGTTCCGTTCATAAATACGCCGTTGACGAATTCTCCTTCACGTGTGTATTGGTTGCTGTTATATCGCACGATTCCTTGTCCGTGCCATTGGCCATTCACAAATCCTCCGGTGTAAACGACATCTCCGTTGCCGTTGTCTGACGTTCCTTGGCCGTTTGGAACATTGTTGGCATCGACCTCTCCGTTATATATGCTACCATTCGGAAGTTGTATGTTGACAGCTTCCACATCTGCGCTTCCCAAATTTACTACCAAGGCGGTAGCGCAAGCGACGATCAATTTGTTTATTCCCATTTCCTAACCTCACATTAATAAAAAAACTTGGCTTTCGGAAAAACCACATGAATTCCTTGCAAATTAAGTGGATAACCAAAAGGCCAAAACCAGAAATAATATATCATGCTTTTTAATAAAAATCAAGAAAAAGGCATATAAAATTATGGAGCATTATACCGGGGGTTGCGAAATGCTGGCGCACAACAATCAGGCTTGTCGTCGCCTCTTCCGGATATATTTTTTCGGTATGATGGATCTTTCTAGATATTTTTAATATACTGATATTATGGTAGATGTTGATTATTAGTTTTTGTAGTTTAGGAGTGTTTTATGAATTTCTCTTTTTCTGGTCGTCATATGGAAGTTGGTGCGGCGCTATCAAATCGCGCTAAAGATGCTTGTATAGCTTTGGCTAATAAATATGGAGTTGAATTTATCGATCTCAGCATAGTAATGGGAAAAGACAGCTATTTGTTTGTCTGTGATATAGTCGCAAAGACGTCCACTGGTAACTCGTACATTGTAAGTCATTCAGCAAACGATCCGGTGGTGTGCTTCGAAGGAGCCTTACAAAAAGTTGATCTTCAGATGAGAAAAAAGAAAAAGAACGGCAGATGTTCGTCCTGCAAAGACTCCGAAGTCGAAATGAATGTTTATGATAATTCGCTAAAAGATGAAGAAAATGTTCCAGTGATTGTAGCTGAAGTACTAAATGATCTTCCGCTAATCAGCGTCAGCGATGCAGCAACTCTCCTGAAAGCTAACAAAAGAGTGTTGGTTTTTGAGAATATTTCTAGTAAGACCGTCAATGTTGTTTACAGAAGAGATGATGGAAATATAGGATGGATCGACTATAAGAATCCATACGAAAACCTATAAATGGTTGCACCAGTGCGTGCCGCACCTGCGCAAATGGCTTCGACACCTGTTGCCAGGTGTGCCAGCACTATCTACAATGCTGAAGCTGCTTCAGCAAGAGGGAAAGCTCGTAGTGCGATTTTAGCATGCACTGTAAAGGAAGCCATATGATTAGGCAATTGAATATTAGCAATTATGAAACCTATCTTGTTCTTGGCAATGAAGAACACGAAAGACGCAAATGGCGTCCAGTTGTTATCAGCATAAGTGTACGCTTTCCTGATGATTTCCAGGTCTGCGATAATATTGAGGGTACAGTTTGCTACTATTCCCTATTGAATTTCATAGATAAAAAGCTTGAGAACGAAGAGTTTAGGCTCATTGAAAGAGTTGCTGAATATGTGTATGATGCCGTGTCTGAGTACGTCAGCTACGGCAATATTCTTAAAAGAATTGAAGTTATAAAACCACGTCCGATATCGAATAAGAATTTGGAGAGCGCTTCTTTCGTTTGCTCAGATTGGTAATTTCGGGAGTTTTTGCAATATGATATTTTTGTCTTTGGGTAGCAATTTAGGCAATAGATTGAAAAACATCAGGAAAGCAATTGATGAATTGTCTGCTTTTTTCGATTGCAAAGTTACGTCCCATCTGATAGAAACGGAGGCAATTCTTCCGGAAAATGCGCCGTCAGATTGGAATGTGCCGTATCTAAATGCTGTTCTTGTTGGAGATTCTTACTGCAGCCCATTTGAGTTGTTATCCAAGATCAAAAGCATCGAAAAGAAAATGGGAAGAGATATCGATATTTCGGATTGGTCACCGAGGGTAATCGACATCGATATAATTTCCTACTACAATCAGTCGATAAATTCCGATAGAGTTGTTCTGCCTCATAAGGAGATAGAGCATCGGGAATTTTTGCAGTATTTGCTGAGAGAAGTTGGCTATCCGCTCCAAAGTAATATGCTGGGCAATACCAGTTACAAGCCACTGAATCATTTCGTTCTGGATCCAAAAATTGTTGGTATAGTGAACGTTACTCCGGACTCATTTTCGGACGGTGGACAATATATGGATGCAGATAAAGCGGAAGCTCAAGTCAGAAAGATATATGCCGAAGGTGCTCACATTGTAGAATTGGGGCCACAAACCACCAAGCCAGGATATGTCGAAATTCCTCCATCCGAAGAAATAGATAGATTGAGCGGAGTTCTCGAAAGATGTAGTGATATAAACTGTATCGGCGTGGACACGTACTTTGATGACGTGGCGAGATTTGCCATTGAGAAGCACAACGTCAGGTGGATAAATGATCAGAATGCCGCTCTAAACCAAGATACAATAAAACTAATTGCCGACAACAATGTAAAATTGGTAACAATGCTGCATGGAATGGATATGTCTTGGTTTTCTGGACGCATAAAAGTTCTGATACATTTGGGAATGCAACTAAAAAATATAATTATCGATCCTGGAATTGGCTTCGGAAAAACAAAATATCAAAACATCGAAATGATACAAAATTGCAGAAGAATAAAAGAAATGGGCTGCGAAGTACTGCTGGGGCATTCCAGAAAATCATTCATGGAGGTTTTTTCCAATTTTCCGCCTTCCCAGAGGGATATAGAAACACTAGCCATATCCAGTTTTGCAGATGACGCCGACGTTGAGTATATCCGAATACATAACGTGCAGGATCACATGAGATTTTTTGTAGCAAAATACTTTATGAATCAAGATTGCATAACAAAAGCAACGCACATATTGAAAGAAGCCTGTTAATACGCATTTAATTAAATCAAGCGATTCTTTCATGCATAGACTCTGCTTATTTATCATACAAGTTGACTTTTAATGTGAGCAGCGACTACAATATTGAGTTTTATTTAAGGCTGTCCAAATGATGATTAATTTTTAGCTAATATACGTTAGATTTTTCGCTTAGTTTGAAGCTAAACTTGGCGTTAATCATATGGACACATTTTGTGGTTGTTTAAGTGTTACGCGATAGTAATTGAGGTAAGTAAGCAATGAATACAGATAGGTGTGTAAAATGGTATGAGGAAGCTTTAGATTTTTTTGAATCCGCCGACGATAATAGTCTGGAGCTGACCTTCGTCGTTTCACATGAATCAGAAAGTCAAACTGGCGAAGGTTTTGCAGAATTTGTAAACTCGATTAATAGTGAAAAAATAAAAAGAAAACTAAAGAAAATAATTATTTTAGACTGCTCTTATTTGTATAGGCATCGCATACCTGAATTTGCTCAATATTCAGACATTACCTTGCCATCGATATGGTTTTTAAATAATAAAAATTGCATCCAGAAGATAAAGTGCGACGTTGAGATGAAATTTTGGGCCGAACAAATTAGTGGCAATATCTTCGAATATTGGTACAAACAAATAACCACAGATTTTAAAGGAGATGAGGATGGAAATGGCATAGTACAAGATTTTAAAGATGCTATAGAAAAAGAAGTAGATATATTTGTGTCCAAAGGAAAGGGGGCTTATAGCAACTGTCTGAATTTTCTCTTGGAAGAGTGTGCGCATGTATGTGCGTTTTTAAAAAATACTATAATCGTGTATCCTAGGCCGCTTTCGCCGGCAATGGATCATATTATCAGACATTATGATCTAAATATTCGTTGCCTAAATTATAATCTTTCTAATTATGCAAGAGCGCATCAACATAAATTTTATGATCGCAATAAAATAAATCAAGGAACTGTATCGCTTTTAAAAACAGAAATCTTGAATATAAACTTTTTCGCAATAGATAGATTGGGAAAATATATACACAAAAACAATACTTTTTCTGAAATTGTAGGAAATGTACCTTATGTAACCGATCCGAAAGCTTGGGAAGTATCTTTAAAAGTTATGGATACTGGCGAAAGAATAATAATTGAAGAATCAGATAATGGTAAAGATTATCTCTCTGTAAAAGCTCCTTTGGTGATTGACGACGAAATCGAGGGAGTAATAGGTCTTTCAATAGATATCACAGATCGTAAAAAAGCGCAGCAGTTGGAAGAACAAAGCAAGCTTAAAGTTGTTTTTGAACAAATAGCTCATGACATTCGTTCTCCGCTAGCCGCCTTGTCTATGTTTACAAAAAACTGCAAAGGTCTTTCGGAAACAGAACATATTGCGTTGAGAAATATTTCAACCAGCATTGAAAATATTACAGGTGATTTGCTGAATAAATATAAGGAAAACAAAGAAAAAGAATCTGTAGATCCCGCCTTCTCTGAGCAATATGTATCAATCTATATTAGTTTATTAGAAATCATTGGCAGTAAAAGATATCAATACAAAAATCTTGATGTGATATTTAACTTTTCAAGTGATCCTTCGAGCAATTTTGCATTTATAGGAGGAGATTATTCCGATTTCTGCCGCATGACATCTAACCTCATCAACAATTCCGTTGAAGCTCTTGAAGGTAAGCCAGGAATCATAGATATATCTTTTACAGCAAAGAAACAAAAGGTCGAAATTAATATAAAAGATAATGGTTGTGGTATGCCTCAAGAAATGGTCGACAAATTTATGAGCAATATTCCTGTTGGCAGCACCAAAGAAAATGGACATGGTATTGGAATGCAGCAGGTTAAAAGCGCATTACAGGAAATGAATGGTCAGATGTTAATTGAATCTTCAGAGAATGTTGGAACAGAAATTACACTTATATTTCCAGAGGTAGAGCCTCCAGTTTGGGTTGCTGGACAAATCGTATTGCGGAAAGGCGAGACAGTAGTTGTATTAGACGATGATCAGTCAATTCATAGCGTTTGGGAAAATCGCTTGAAAGATTACTTCGGTGATATAACCGTAAAGTATTTTACGCAGGGAAATGAAGCAATTGATTACATCAATTCATCAAAGCAAAAGAATAAAATACTTTTATTAACCGATTATGAGCTGAGAAATCAGAGCATAAACGGTATCGATGTGATAGAAAGAACCAATATGCAAAAGCAATCAATTCTCGTAACAAGCATATACACATACAGAATAGAAAATTTTTCCGAAAAAGCTAAATTCCTCAAAATGGTCTCTAAACTATATATGAATGAGATTCCTATTGTTATGGAGGAGGATAGAAAGACTGGAAAAGCAGACATTGTTTTTGTCGACGATAGCGAAGCCTACACTCAAACTATTTCGGATTTTCTGGACAATAAAGGTATCAAGGCGCATACATATAATTCTCCTGATGCTTTTTTAAAAAATCTATCGCAGTATTCCAAAAATACCAAAATTGCAATTGATAATGAACTTAATTCCAACATCAACGGAGTTGAATTAGCAAATCTGCTGCACAAAAAAAAATATACAAATCTGTATTTGTTATCTGGCAGACCGTTTCGCGAACACGAAGTTCCATCTTATCTAGCCGTAATTTTTAAAGGAAGCGAAGACTCTATAGAAAGGTTGCTGTGAGTGGTTGCACTACTGGCGCTTATCGAATAGCGTGTGTGCCGCAAGCACCGTAGTGATACTGCTGAAGAAAATCTATAATCTCAGTTCAAATGAGTATAGATATATGAGTGTGGGAATTTCTAAGTAGTAAGTAGTTTTTAGATTGTTTTAGGTGAAAAAGTGACTCCAGTGGACGATACAGACGTAGATGCTACAGTTGATGGGCAAGACGATTCTCCAATTGTACATGAGACTAGAGCTGAATCTGGTTCTCTGATAAGTAGTGTCACCGTTAAAAATGGGGTTCCGGACGGAGAGACATTGCTGTACGACGATCAAGGACAGCTGACCCACAGGCTTTTATACGAAAACGGTGTGTTATCTGGACCGGCTGAGTTTTTTTTGTTAGGAAAACCGCTAATGAACACCAATTTCAAGAACGGTCTTCAAGAGGGGGAAGTCACTTTCTTTTCCAATGGAATTAAAGCCGGAGTCGCTCATTTTCAAGGAGGTCGTTTTGAGGGAGATTTCACATCAGTCGATGCTTTGGGAAATATAACTCGCGTTGCAAAATACGCTGCGGGACAGCAGAACGGAGAATGTACAATCTACTATCCAGATGGCACAATTATGGAACAATCATCCTACAAAAATAACGTCCTCGATGGAGATCTCATCAGATACTTTCCAAACGGAAATATCATGGAAACGTCTAGTTTTGAAAATGGCAGCCAATGCGGTTTTATAGAAAAGTATGATATGAACGGTAAATTAACATCTAGAGAGGAGGTATAAAATGGGAATGGGAGGGTGCTGTAATGCGCTGCTGCAATGTCCGATGGGAGCCGCCCCAACTCCGTTAATTGTTCTTCCGAGCTGTATGGTAATGAATACATCTGGCCCAATGGGAAGCATGTCAGATTGTGTTCCGTTTCTTAATATAATCCCATTTGGTGTTTGTATGAGTATCGCAAATCCGGCGACAGCAGCGTTAACTGCGGCTGCGCTAGGCATTCTTACGCCTGGTCCATGTATTCCGACTCCGGCCGGCGTGTGGACGCCTATGAAACCAACCGTAATGACTAAGTCGGGACCGGCTGTAAATAGCGACAGTATGTTGATATGTGCCTATGGTGGAGTGATAAAAATAGCGTTTCCTGGACAGGTTACAATATTGATCTAGAGATAGTTTGATGATAGATTGTCTTCAATAGTGCCCGTGTGGCGGAATGGTAGACGCTACAGACTTAAAATCTGTTGTTCGAAAGGGCGTGTGGGTTCGAGTCCCTCCGCGGGCACCACTGAAATTTCAGAGAAAATTAGCATCCGCAAAAATCGTCTAACTTTGTATAACCTTATTTTTGTATAACTCCTGTATAACCGATTAAAGAAAGTGCCACTAAATACAATAAAAACGTATTGAATGAATTTATTGAAAGCGCAGCATATGTTCTTCTGCGTTTTATGGAATCGTCTGTAATTATGTTGCAAAAAAAGAGGCTGTACAGTAGCTGTGCAGTTGCAAAAATGGATTGAATTGCTGGTGTCAGATAAAACATATGTGGATCCGGAGAATGTACTTTTGTGGACGACAAAGTCTCTTCGGAACATACATGATGCTATTTTGCTGAAATATCAGGTATATATATCACTCAGATCGATCGCGGCGCAGTTGAAAAAAATGTGGTACAGTTTACAGGGGGAATCAGAAAAAATTGCAGGTTGGAAAGAGTCATCCAGATAGGAATGCGCAATTTGAGTACATAAACAACAAAGCATCAGAATTTATCGCTAAAAACCAGCCTGTTATTTCAGTTGATACCAAGAAAAAAGAACTTATTGGGAATTTTGCAAACAAAGGAAGAGAATACAGACCAATAAAAAATCCTCGCTTGACGTTTGATCATGATTTTCCAGTCGGAGAGATGCTCAAAGTCACGCCACATGGTGTGTATGTGCAAAACGATAATACCGCATTTGTAAACTTGGGGTTGAGCCACGACACAGGAGAATTCGCGGTAGAAAGCATATCACGTTGGTGGGAAATTGTAGGAAAGAACTCGTTTCCCCATGCCACCAAGCTATTCATAAATTGCGATTGTGGCGGCAGTAACAACTATCGCGCGAGACTATGGAAAAAGCAGCTTCAAGAATTTGCGAACCGTACTGGACTTGAGGTGCATGTCTCACATTTTCCGCCAGGTACGTCAAAATGGAACAAGATTGAACATAGATTGTTTTGTTTTATCTCTAAAAATTGGCAGGGAAGACCACTGATCGATGTCGAAACCGTCATCAATTTAATTGCCAACACGACAACGGCAAAAGGCTTGAAAGTAATCTGTAAGCGTGATGACAACTTTTATCCGCTTTCAGTTAAAGTTAGCGATAAGGAATTCAAGGCTATTAACCGTACTGAAATCGGATTTCATGGAGAATGGAATTACATCATTGCACCGGCACCAAAAGTTTAATTTATTCTTGCGTGAGTCCTTAGCCGCAAACAATCCGCAGATACAATGTCGATTGTATTTTATGCCGATGACTTTGTGATCATTCATGAGAGCGAAGAGATCGTTCTGAAAGCAAAGGAATTTGTTGAAGAATGGCTCAAGGGGATTGGATTGACATTAAGTCAATTCAAAGCTCGCATAGTCCACACATTAAAGTCGAAGGACGGAAACAAAGGTGGATTTGATTTCTTAGGCTTTTCCGGAAGACAGTATTCTGTAACAACCTGTGCGAGAAGATATAAAACGCTTACAAAACCAAGTCCAGAGGGACAGAAAAGACACAGAAAAGCAATTTCAGAAAGGCTGAAAAACTTAACTGCAGCTACGCAAGAAGAGGTAATAGATGCGCTAAATCCAATAATTAAAGGATGGAGTAATTATTACAGAAGCGGTGTATCAAGTAAAGTTTTCGGCAACATGGATAACTATGTGTTTCAGAAACTCTGGAAATGGAGCCGATGGAGACATCAAAACAAAGGCCTAAGGCAGAATGTAAATCCTAGAAAACTAAATGTTTCAGGTTTGCTCAATCATCGCTTTGCTCGTTCTTTGCTCGTTCTTTGCTTGCATATCTCCCAAATTCGAGCATTTTGGTTTTATCCTCTGCTATTTCAAGGCCAAATTTCTTTAGTCTCTCTTTCAGCAGTTATAAAAACCGTCTTGCCTCGTCTTCGTATTGAAACGTGCAAACAAAATCATCACAATAACGAACGATGTGAGCTTCTCCTCTACATTGCCTTTTCACGATTTTCTCGAACCACAGATCAAGTACGTAGTGTAAAAACACATTTGCAAGAACTGGAGACATTAGCCCAAATTCCCTGAAATTAACCTCTACAGCATTTAAATTTTAGATGAAATGACTTGAAAATGAGAGAAGAAAGTGTTATCTTTGGTGGTAGTTAATAACTACCACTAGGGAGTATATTTTATGTCGTTACATATTAAAACGATCGGTGGCTGCAAGTATGTTTACGATGTTAAATCGTATCGAGACGAAACCAAAAAAGTCAAAAAAATTACAACCTATATGGGGCCACTTATAGACTCAAACACCAAAGAATATGCGCCAAAAAAAAGCAAATCAGTAACGATTGGCGCCAGACAAATTCTCAACTATGGAGATACAAATTTGCTTTGGAAAAGCCTGCAAAGAAGCGAACTCGCAGATGTATTTCGAGCTGTTTTGCCAACTGAACAGCATACACTTAACGCATTGTTATTCTTCAAAATTATTGTTGGCGATGCGTGCAAAAACGCAAAAATATGGTACGACGGAAATTACGCGAAAATTTTATTTCCGCAAGCAAAACTCGATTCTCAAAGAATCAGCGAATTTCTACTGCAACTTGGAGACGAAAAAGTGCAGCGCAAGTTTTTTGAAACTTATCTCGCTCAGGTTGCGAAAATTTCCGGCGATGTTGTTATCGATAGTACTGGAATGCCAAACGAAATCGATATTCCGTTGACAG
>BNWK01000039.1 GCA_025998775.1 Alphaproteobacteria bacterium
TGGGTTGCTGACTATCATTTAAACAAAAATAAAGATCAGCGTCAATCTTCCCGTAACTCCACTTTTAAATTACGGTCTGCCGTGAGTGCCTGCTCGACACCGTAGTTCGTTACTCTATAATCCGCTGCTGTTAGTCCATGAATGTATGGCGCACAAGACTCGTTAGGTAGCACTATCATTTTCGTATGAATTCCTGTAATCGCTGCCTTATTCACCGTATATTTCACAACAACTCCATTCTTCACTCTAAAGCCACAGTTTTCAGCGTTAGTGACTGTCTTTTTGTTGATGTTGTCGATGTAGGATTGGCTCGTGATTTGTTTGTTGCGACCCTCGCTGCAGCCCTTCATCTTCCGCTTTGCTTTGTTGGCATCAGTCTTAATTCCGATTGTGTAATTCTTCGGTGCGATTGCGATCATGTAATCACCAATATTTTCAATTGCTAGACCACCAAGCTTCTTCTCGTTCGCTATACCATGATATGGGTCGGGGAACCACTCATAAACATGCTGATGATAGAATCCTCGATTAAGAATGACGTGTCTGAAACCCTGATTGGGTCCAGCATTTGGGTGACCTACTATAGCAAAATACAAACTGTCAGTATCTCCTTCAATGGCGTGAATCTTACTCATATCCATGCATTTTGTTATGAAAGTGTAGTAGAACATGAGATAAGCAAACTTAGCGTTGTCGAGAGTCGCATATCCACATTGAATGCATGTATCGCATTTGAACACCGATGGTTTGCATGACACCATGTAGAGATCGTCGTTGATTTTCCTTGTTGCTAGGTGGTTTGACTGTGCATGAGCGCGCTTCGATTGCTCGAGGGTACAGAGCTTGACTTTCGAGTAATTTTCATTGTTTTTGATGTCGTATCCATAAGAGGAGTTCAATACCATTTTACAATACTTTTTCTTCCCTTTGTTGCCAGCACCCATGGCAGCAATTCTCCGTGTCATGAATGTCGTAACAAATTTGTTGAAGCAATCGGTCTTCGTGAATACACAGACGTCAGCGAATTCATCGATGACAAGGTGACAGTAGTCAATGAGAAAGAACAAGTAATAGTTACTGAAAGTCACAAACTCTCCACACGTGTCGAGGAGACAAGTAAGCTTTCTTTCGTTGCCTCGTTTGGGGCCTCCAACCATCTTTATTTGTTCATAATTGACGTCGCCGATGATGTTTCTGTCAGCTGTATTGATTATCTTATTGCGGAAGACTGGAGGCATGTTGATGAATTCGTTGGCGTACTTCATTGGCATGTGAGCCTTGACTGTAATAATCAAGAAGTACCCATTAGCAGCCTCGCTGTCGTCCTTCGTATATCGACGTCCGTACTCCTGCTCGAAGATCTCACGACATCGTTGTCCATCAGGTTAGCAGGCATGTACATCACTCCATTGTCGTAAGGATTCCATGGTGTTCGAATAGAACCCATCGAGAATGGATAAAGACTATTCCAATCAGTGCCAATTACGTTGGTCATGACGTGCTCACTGTCAGTACTTTCAACTTTGCCATCAGCAGCAACGGATAAGTGATTGATTTTTGTTTCGCCAGCGACATTGTACCGATGCCACACTTGCGCCATACCACCAGCGATAGCGCCTCGAATTCGATCATGAACTAAGACAGCTTGTTCGGCTGTAATGCCATCACATGCTCCAACTGTAGTTGGTAAGCGACGCAGCACAACAAACTGCCTCTTCTTTATTAGCATACGAACTTCATCTGCGTCTCCATTACTACGACTCTTGTTACATAACTCGCAGCAGGGACGAACATTTGCGACAGTGTGTGGTAGATCATTGTCTATACGGTCTAACGTCGGCTTATGTATGGAAGTGAATCGACGACTGCAAAGATGGCATCCACTCTCTCGAAACATGTTCCGAAACTCTTCATAATGTTGAACACTAACGTTGTCAGAGACTGATCTTTTCTTCTTCCTATCTTGTGTCCTATATCCTGAACACATCTTTATCCAGGCTACGAGGGACAGCTCGAATAGTGGTATGTTATCTGGCATCTGAGAACTATAGTCAGCATTGACATCGAAGTCTTCCCACGCCATCGAATACTTCAACGCACTCGCGTTCGCTGCCAATGAAAAGTTTCGAAGCATATCAACTTTGTCGGCCCACATGTTGGCGATTAAATTATCAATCATCGGCCTCATAATTTGTGTGTCGCGAATGTTATAGTGGCGAAGGTAATCCCATCGTGTGAAGAGTCGGTCGGCAGCGGCGCGTGCGGTAGCGTCCATGCGAATTAACTGACAACTGAAGTGATGTATTGCCTTATACCAGCACTGAAGAGCTTCGACATATTCGGCATCACTGTACTTCTTTTTCTTCAAAATTGACGTAAATTCGTCTTTGCTGAATGGATAAGTCAGACTCAAAACATCATCAGCAGTCTCAGTGTCGTATGCCTCATAAGCCATGTGCGACTTTGTGTTGGCAACACCGCCAAAGTCCTTTGCATGACTCTCAAGTGTGCCCGGAGATACAAAGTTAATGAAGTCTTTGAAGACTAACCTGAGAGTTCCTTTTTCTAACTTACCACCAACCTTCTCGCCGACCTGCAACATTTTCATATTTACATCTGTGCATAGACATCCATGGGGATCGACAGTCCATTCTTCACAGTCAAGCTCGTTCAGAAATAGATTCATGTCAAACTTCGCCGAATTGAAACCGAGGACCGTAACTCCAGGCTGACTGGTGGCTAGGTAATTTATGTGCTCCATTGTTCTCTCATCAACGCCAGGGATTGGTGCGTACTGACTCCGGCCAATGACCCGGCGAGCATGTTCGAAGAGTGCCGCGATGAATTGATGAATGAAGTCAGAACCGTCACGAACATCGAAGTATATCTCAGTTTTAGAATCTAGGCTCGCAGCTACTGTGTGCGGACAAATTCTCGCGAGAATCTTGGTTTTTGTAGTGCCTTCATCTACTGCCCTATCCTCTACTGTTTCGAAGTCGAAGGTTATATAGTCAGTGATGTGTTTGTAGTACTTCGTCAGTCCCTTCGCAAACATGTAAGCATATAATGGGTTCTTATCAAAGATGGGGCAGTATGGAACAGAGTCAGTGAGAGCAACATGCAGTTCATTGCTTTGAGGACCTGTGCAGATGGCTACGTGTTCATCAAAACTTATTTTGTTTTCATATCGCCGAATGTCCTTGCAAAAGTTATGACATTTTTCACATACAGCCAAGTGTATGAGCTTCTCAGTATCGCCAACGAAAGTGGCATGTACCATATTATCGGAGCCGTTAGTTATTTTCATGTTGAGAGTCTTCCATTCTTTGTTAGCCTCGAAGTAGTCGCCGAGACCATATATTTCGATGCCTTTAGTATCTGCTCCCTTGAGTACGTAGAATTGAATATTGCAATGAAACTCGTTGCATGCACTCATCACCTCGTCTCGAGATGCGTAGTTAAATCCTTTGTATTTCGCCATTATTTTAGGAATATCTCTTGTGCATTTTGGTTTATGAATCCGTGGCTATCGCTATCCGATTTACATTGCCCATGTGCTCTGGATGAGAGAAGTACGTCAATGCTATGTAAAAACAGATCGGCCATTTACAATTGATCTCATATCCAGCTCTGGCTCCTGCTAACTGTATGTGATAAGCGACGATCATTACTGCGTAAATAGCTACGATTCTCGTCTTTGTACTGAGTGTTCTCTCCTTCTCTGCAAACTCATTCATTTGTGCAACAACGCCATTAGCAAACAAGTTTGCATCATCAGGTTTGGCTACAATCATCGACATACGATGTTTAAATGAGTTCTCGATTTCTGGTCTATGTATCTCATGTAATATTTCGACGGTGCCTTTATTATATGTCTCTCCTGTAAGCCTCGCAAACATGCGCCCTGCTGCATGCATTGTGACGTCGGTTTCAGTGAGATATCCAAATACGGACTGCATCTTTACTACAGTCTTGTCGCAGCCTTTGACCCATGTATCGACGATATCATCGATCAACTTAGGTGTCTCGGTGAAGTCAGTGATAAGAAATGTCGAGTACGCCCCTTTTTTACACGATAATCTATTCGTCTGTCCAAACGCTCTTTCTCTACGCTTGGCTGTGTTCATCATCTCAATTGCACGTTCGCGTTCTCGTGGTTCGGTAATAATCCATACATTGTTGTCGGCAATATCTAGTTCTAAGCCGTTGTTGTCGTAGATCTCAGTAGCTGTTTGAACAGTATCTCTGTTGAATTTCTCATCGTCCGTTAGTGCGTAATCCTCTTGCTGGCGGCCAGGCATGACAAAATTGGCTTTTTCTATTTTCGAAAATCCTTTCGGCAATTCCTGCTCTTCCTCTGGATGTAAGTCTTCTTCATCGTTATTGTCAGCAAAACCAGCCGTTGCTTTCGCGACAGCGTCTTCTTTCTCAGCTTTCAACTCATCGATTTTCTCATCAATCTCAGCTGCTTTTGCTGCCGCGTCTGCTTTCGCTAGTTCCTCGGCTAATGCTGCATCTGCGGCTTTCTTCTTCTCTGCGGCTACTGCACATTGCTCCTCAAATTCTCTTTCGAGTTCATTCATGTGATCATTTAGTCCTTGAGCGATGCGATCGTACTCATCCTCTGCTGCTTTCTTGTCGTCGTTGAACTTTTTCAATAATCTTGCTGTATTATTCTCACGAGTTCGGCGTGTAGGAGGCTTCGTACCAGCGTCTTTTGCCGCCTTCGCTTTCTTTTTAAAGTCGATGATACCATCGAAATAAGCTCTATCAGCTATTGCAATTGCAGATCTTTTATTCTTTTCTGCCTTTTCTAATTCCTTCTTTGTCAATTCTCGTGCTTCCTCAAGCTTCTGTCGTGCGGCATCCTCATCGAATTCATCAGCGTCTTCTGCTTCATTTTCCTGATCATCATCAGTGTTCAGGACGTCAGCAGATTGAGATGGATCAGAATCGCTCTCGTCAGTCTCGGCCGCAATGCTGTTTGGATTTACCCAATCAGAGACCTCTGGTGGAGTAACGTCTTCGTCATCATCGGTAGCCAACAACTTGCTAAACTTTACCCTTTTTGAATGCGATACATCGAAATCTTCGGGCTCGTAGTCATCGTAATCATGAGTGTATTTTCTTTTTATGTATTCAACGTCGATAGGTTGATCTAATGTCCTCGACAATTTGTGTGGATATGGTTCAGGACTGACAGGCTCTGGTGGCGCTAGTTGAGGTACATCGCTAGATTGTTGTGGCTCGATCGTCACGTCATCGTATGAAGCCGGATGTATTTCATTATTGTCGCTAGGTTTTAAGCGCTTAATGTGACGACTTGGTTCTTCGGGAGACCCTGGTGCTGCAGGTGGAGCAAGAGGAGGTCCCACAGCTATTGACTGCTCTGGTTCGATTGCTTCGTTAGCGTGTGATGTTGGATGTGTGTCATTGTTGTCAATCTCTAAGATCTCACTGTGATCACTTGGTTCGTCTGGGAAACCTGGAGCTGTTGGTGAAGCAAGTCGCTGCACCACCTCGGGCTTCGCCCAAACGGAGTCTGCTTCGGCATCTGACAGAGTAACTGTTTCATCGTACTGACCTGGATGTATATCATTATTCTCCGGCTGCTCTTCAGGAGCGACGATGCTTGCTGGCTCATCATCTGGTTGTAACGTTGTAATTGATGCATTTTTACGACGACTGTGTTTGAAACCTGGCTCAGACACTGCCTCATCTTCGATGCCAGTGGGTGGCGATGGTGGATGTTGTTGAGCACCACGCGAATGAACTGGTGTATCGAAATCCTCGTCATCATCAAAGAAGTATAGATCAGCGACTTTCGTTTTGGTAGAAGTAGTCGCAGTCTCGCCAACGAGAGCTCGTTTCTTCTTCGCTTGCTCCTCAAGATAACGATTGATTTTCTGATCAGGCAGTATCATAACTGTCTCATCGGTGACCTTCTGGTGTTCAGCAATCATGGCTAGAGCCTCGTCAGTGACCTCAGCTTTGACACTCTCGCGAACTTCGTCGCTGATCTCATCACCGTAAATGTACGAATCATCGAAAACTTTCTCGATTTGCGCTCGGGTTTTCAAGACTGTTCCCGACATGTGCCCTTTTAGTACCTGTTAAAATTTTGAAAAGTAATTTTTGAAACTCGCTAATTTTGAAACTTAGTAAAAATAATAATTATGGGGTTCGTACTTAGTAAAACGTAAATTGCAAAAAAATATTAGCGGTGGGAGTGTCTGCTTTAAATTTTCGCTTTGCAATTGGGACAGCTATTATTATTCTCCAACCAACTACTCAAACAGTCTGGATGAAAGCAATGCCCGCACTTAGTTGCGCACAGCTCAGGCGATGCTGTCGCAGCATCCTTGCATATGGAACAAACTGTGGTGAATATTTTGATGCATCCTTTGCTGAACACATCGACTTTTGGCTTTGGAGCTGGCTTTGGCGATGGTTGTGATGGAGCCACAGCACCGTGCAGCTGAAGTCCGGCTCGATGAATCAAAACCATTTGCTCCTGATATTCAGAAAAACCCGACGAAAGCATATTTCCTAGCACGTGACCGGCTCTCCGAATTCAAGCCCACACTGTATTTTGGATACTGGGATCTGGAAACTTTCGAGGAACATCGGGTCCGGGACACCAAATCTGTGGGTACAATCTTGATGTCAAAGATCACTCCATTTACCATCGCTACTGCTTTCCATACTAAATCCGGTGACGTCTCCAACTACACGGACATCAGATCTGGACCCGACTTTGTTCATCGAATGATTGCATATATGTTCGAAATGGCACAACAAGTTGCTGCCGACAACGCGTACCCTGCCAATATCGAGGCTGAGCTAATACGTGAGGAAGCGAAGGCCACCAAGGACAAGAAGTTAAGGCAGAAATTGATGCATGAAGCCGACTTAGTCGATATTCCGTATAGTTGGCAAGAGGTACCAATTCTTGGCTATAACAGCTCCAAATTTGACATGAATTTGATACTGCATGAGTTGAATTGCGATGAATGGAAAGTGCTTCAGCAAGGGCTTATGATCGGAGGAGTCAGCAGTTTCAAAAAGATCAGAGTTCAGCACAACAAAACCGGGATTGTACTTGTATTCCTGGATGCAAAGAATTTTGGAAGCGGTACCCAATCAAAGGGAATGTTTCCGTATGAAGCAATCAACTCTATCAATTACAATGAATACCTCTCCAGTGCAACCCCGAGCCCAATTAAAGATTTTGCGTCCGAACTGAAAAGCCAAGACGCAACACCAGATGAGTATGCCAACATTTACGTAAAGGGATGGGCTGAAGCGAAGACATTGAAAATGGCAACTACTCACCCGTCAAAGTCTGTGAAATCTGCAAATGCACCAAAGCCTGCAAGATCTTCTAAAATGCCAAACACAGCATTGAAATCACCTGCTCCCCCTCCGCCAGGTCCCCAGTTGCTGAATCCAGCTGCTAAATTTACACGCTGGGATCATATTGAGCACTATAACAAGAATGACGTTGAGATAATGATTAAGCCAATACTCTACCTCATTCAATCCGATTTCAAACAGGGAGTGGATATGTTGCAATACTTTTCTAGGGCATCAATTGCGATCGCAGAACGCAATGGTTATCTGTACCGGAATTTCAATATAAACGAACCCTACGAGGACTACGTTACCGGCAAACCGTACTATTTCAATCGCGCAAAATGCCGGCAAATGTGTTACCGCTACCAAAAACAGGATGAAACGGCCAAGCGGGACATCAAAAATATAGTGTCAATTGATGACTTTGAATCGCTGAAGTCAATGTTTTGCGGCAACGAACACATCACCATCGGCACTATGTCCTACAATCAAGGCGAGTGCAAGGGCTGCAACAAACGATTTTCTACAATTCTCACTCCGACACTCGACCGCATCGACAACAACAAATGTCATTCCATCGATAACGTATATCCAAGCTGTGCAATCTGCAACGTAAAGCACAACAATCGACCGATCGAGGATGTGATGCTGCCGATAAAACTGCACTGCTATGCGTTGAAAAATAACTTCCCATTTACAATCGACTCAGAGAAGGTATATCATTTGCTTAGGAAATTCACTACTGGTGGAATCGCAAATGTTCATAGAAAATATACCAAGGTCGGCGAAACGAAAATCACGAACCTCCAGTTTTCCAACCCCGACCAGGAAGACCAGGAGGCCTTCGGCCAGGCAGTTTTTCCGGTCGAAACCAAGAATGTTGTGACCCACATTGCTGCATACGACGCCATGTCGTTATATCCTAGTTCGACGTGCTCAAAGGAACATCCGTTGAATCCATACACTGACCACAAAATGTTCATGCCTGCGAGGCTGATTGGATACTACAACGCAACTGACAAACCATCAGTCAAGTCCAAAATCATGGACATTATCAACGACCGAACATCAAAAACCACGTTTTTTGTCACAGTCAAGGGGGCAATCAAAGACGTAGATGCAATCAACAACTGCATCAATTTCCCACCAATAATTCGTAACAAAACCATTGATATTAATGAAGAAACCTTGGGTCCGACAACAATGAACCAAATTAACAATGCGAAAGCCGAATTGACGAAATTAAAGGAGGCCGACAAAGCCCTCAAACCAACTAAATCGTCAGCTAAACCGTCAGCAATTCCACCAACAATCAAACCAGCAAATCCGTCGAAGTCCGAACGGAAGCTGACGCAGATGATCGACACTAACGGTGAGTTCATTGGCTTCAATAATTACTTATTATGGTACCTTATCGACACTCACAAATTTGTCATCGAAGACGTCGAAGAGTTGGCCCTCTTTACCCGCACTGACTGTTTCGAAGGCTGGTACAAATACATGATCGATCAACGTAATGAGTACATCGATGCCGAAAACACCGGTGGCAGCAATTACATCAAAATGTCCATGAATAGCTCGTACGGTTTCGACATGTTAAATGAGGAGAAATATAGCCACACTAAGTTGGTTTCTAAAGACAAGGCCTGGGCATGCATCAGGCGTAAGAATTTCACGGGAATGCGACAAATCACCAACGATCTATACTTTGCTGCCTATAAACCACGCACATACAAATGCAAAACGTGTTTGCACTGTGGTGTCTTCACACTCGATAATTCCAAATTCTGGCTCTTAAACTTCATCTATAACTCTGTCTATAAGTGCGTGGATCGTACGAAGATTATGGTCATTTACTGTGACACTGACTGTGTAACATTTGCGATTGCTGGGGATAATACCAAGCCCATAGACCAAGGATTCTCCGCGATAATCACCGACCAAGAATTCTGGGATGCCAACGCCCCATCGGTCCTACCCATTCATACTTCCATCAAACGGCTCCTTGCATTTGACGTTGAAAACATCGGCGATGAAATGATAGCACTTGCACCGAAGAATTACATCCTGCGCCGGGTACAGCAGTACGGCGAGAAGAAGGACATACCACCAACCCAAACCGACGCCTACAAACGAAATCCCGATGGCTCATTCAAAATGGGATATAAAGTCGGGCTGAAAGGGGTGAATAAGTACAGGAATGCGCAAATTAATTACGATGCGTTCAAAGGTTGCTATGAATCTGGAACAATTGTCATGGGCCAAAATTGTGGGTTTCATCCACTCAAAGCAAAGTCGTTAAATGCTGATGCCAAGACCATGATTCCAAGCTCTAGCAATCTCAGAAAAGATTATGTTGTTGTAAAATCCGAAGTTAATAAGGTTGCACTCAGTGGCGTACATACGAAGATGGTTGTGATGGCCGATGGAGTTTGTGCCCCATTCATATACGGATTGACATCTAAGAATTACCGCTAGTACAGGTATTTATTTTTAGCTAAATGGCATCTAGCATCAGTTCTAGCTTTGGCAGAGCCTCAGGCCCATTCGGGCCGTCAAGCTCCAGCTCCAGCCTGGTTCGCCCGCGCCGACCGTTCCCCGCTCCACCACCCGATCCGCCAATTCTATTTCCATACGTTTCCAGAATCAAAATCTCAAAATCAATGCATAACCCAATCATCAGTCAGTTATTCGAAGAAGGGGCACTTATCCCTGACGATTTCTACAAAACCTACATTCCTGACAAGAACCTCAAACCTCTTAAAAAATTCCAACGTCCAAGTTTTTCACCGAAGTTCAACAGTTGGATGATCGACATTGCATTTGGCCCCGGCCAGCCGTATTTGTTTGTACTAAATGTCAATACCAGATTCTTGGTGGTGATTCCCATAGAAAGCAAATCAAAAGAAGCAATATTTGGGGCACTTGAATCAATTTGTGCCGAATTCGCTACCGATGGCAAGCCAATCTATTTCAAAGGAGACGGCGAGAGAGGGTTTGCGGCTGTTGTACCAATGTTTCGGCAGCACGCACCGGAATACAATGTCAGTTTCTATCTTCGCTCAGATGTCCGTGGTGTCAAACTGACCAACAGCTATAATGAAATCGACAGAGTTATTAGGACGATTCGGGACATGATTGGCCGGGTATCGAAGCTCAACCCGAATGCATTTTCTGACACTAAATTGATGGCCAAGGTCGTCCAAATCTACAATAACACCGTGCATTCAGCATTCAGCAACAAGCACACTCCAGCTGATGTTCAAGACGACTTCAGATTGGAAGCGGAGTACATGAAGCAAAGCCAATCCAAAGTAGCAGTTGCCGATCATGAACGATTAATGGAGGGCCTGCTCACTTACACACCGGG
>BNWK01000040.1 GCA_025998775.1 Alphaproteobacteria bacterium
AAACACTGAAAGCCTGGCAGTGCAAGGGATTAAGCAGTGCTTACGATTTGTGGAGATGATCATGAAAGTATCACAGAAAGCAATCGAACTGCTGCAACAAAGGCTGAAAAATCTTGATGTTTCAGTGGAAAACATAGAGTTAGAACAACTTGCAAACACAATTACGGCAATGTCAAAATTGGAAACGACGGACGATATTTGGCTTTGGGAGCGGCGAAGCTTGCTGAACTTTCAGAGTATAGCAGCGAGAAACTCACTGAAATTAACAACTTCGGTGAGGAAAGACAAACTGAATTCCTAAGCGCTAAAGATAGTAGATTGTCAACGGTTTCTGCTTCAAAATTGAGTAGTTTAGATTCGGTATCTCATGTTTTTGCTGAAAAACAAGATGAGATAAATTTTCTAGTCGATGATTTTGCAGAAATGAATGATGTACCAGATGAATCAACGATTTGTCCTGAAATTTCAAGCAATTTAGATCGATATAAATTTCTGAATTCTGGAGATCTGCCTTTCATTTTTGGTGTTTTATCGCGCTACGACGACTATTTTAGTGGCTTTTCTGACAGTTATAGCTGTGATTTGTTGCTTGAAATTTTAACCGGATGCCATGATTACGCAGCAACCAACTCAGCAGCCTTCTATCTTGAGCCAAAACTGCGCTTTTTACAGGGGGCACACGGAAATTTCATCAAGAGAAAGTTTTACACAAAGTATACGTACACGACATCTCAATACACTTATCCATATGCAGCTGCGGGTTGCTTATTCGTAAAAAACACAACCGAATTAGACATAACCTCAGCGCTTACTTTTGGTTGCTCAAGCTACGCAAGCACAGGCGGTGCAAATGTGTATGTTGGTGTTCCAAATACAGCAACGGAAACAATAACTTGGACAACGGCGTATTCGTATACGAGCTCATCATCAGGTGTTTCGATCACGGTAAACATAACAGTGCCAGCAAACTCTACGGTTGTGGTGATGCTCTATTCTTCGTCCTATTTCTACACTAGACCAAGCAATGGCGCGTCTAGTCCTACTTATTACGGATATCATGCGCAATTTTTGCATTGGCGACTGGTTAAAATTAGGTCTGATTTTTTGAAAGAGGGGCTGGAGATTGATTTTGATAAAACGTTGAAGGCCTGGCAATGTCCTGGTTTTTCAAGTCCTTTTGAGCTTTTAAAGCCTACTGCAAGCATTTAATTTATGGAGGGAAATTTGAAAACATACATAAGATTTGAAAATGGAAAACAATTGGAGGTTGCGACATTAGTGTCTAAACCATCAGAAGGCGACTGGAAAACAGCTCCAGCAAATTTCGCTTTTGGGAAACGATATAAGCTTGTTTCTGGAAAAATCACTGAAATTTCAACAGATGAGCTAGCTGCAATGCGTTTGGCTGAAACAAAAGCGATGGTAACGACTGAAATATCAATGCTTGTTGACAACGTCAGAAGCAGATACGTTGGAAATTCACCAGCGAAACAAAAATGCTATGAGCTACAGGAAAAGGCTGCTCTTTCAGTACTTGAGGACGCTGAATCGCCACTTGGCTCTCTAATCCAGCCCCTAGCGGAAGTTCGAAACATAACCATTTCGGAAATGGCACAGCTGATTTTGGCTAAAGCACAGGTTGCAAATCAGAAAATCATTTGGGCGGAAGCGATTGAAGATAATTATAAGAAATTGATAGAAAGTGCTGAAACTCTAGAGCAAATTGACCAATTGCTATTGGAAATATCAACAACACTAAAAGCGGGGGAAAATTAAACATGCCAGAAAATTTTTTACATGGAGTATCTGTAGTTGAAGTCGATAGTGGACCACGTTCGATTCGTGGGACATCATCGTCAGTAATTGGAATTGTTGGAACTGCTTCGAATGCTGATGCAGAGGCGTTTCCACTGAACAAACCTGTTCTCATTAGTGGAAGTCTAGCAGAGGCCGCAAAGCTTGGAATTTCAGGGACTTTGCCGTCTGCAATCAATGGTATTTTTGCGCAAGGCGGAGCAAATATTGTTGTGATTCGAGTCGCTGAAGGCACCGGAGAAACGGCAGATGCAGACACGATTGCAAATGTAATTGGCAGTGTAAATGCAGATGGAACCTATAGTGGAATGCAATCTCTGCTTGCTGCTCAAAGCACTCTCGGTGTAACTCCACGCATTCTTTTGGCTCCTGGATTTTCTCACAACGATAGTGTTGCGGTTGAGTTTTTGACTCTGGCGGAGCGTCTTCATGGTATTTTCATTGCAGACGCTCCAGATATCGAGGCCGACGCAGTTGATTTTGCAGATAATTTAGGCCATTCGAGGGCATATGTTGTTTATCCAAAAGTGATCAACACCAAAAATGAAACGGTTCCTGCAAGTTCATATGTTGCTGGAATTATAGCAAAAACCGATAACGAAACCGGCTTCTGGTGTTCTCCTTCAAACAAAAAAATCAATGGCATCATTGGACTTTCGAAATCCATCGACTTTTCACTCGGCGATTTTGTGTGCAAAGCGAACTATCTCAACGAAAATAACATTGCAACAATCGTCAACCAAGACGGGTATCGCTTGTGGGGAAATCGCACTTGCTCGTCGGATTCCAAATGGCAATTTCTCTCGGTAAGACGCACCGCCGACATCATAGACGACAGCATTTTGAGAGCGCATCTGTGGGCAGTGGATCGAAACATTGTAAAAAATTACGTTACCGACGTTGTGGAGAGCGTAAACGCATACCTTGCAAATTTGAAATCACTGGGTGCAATCATAGATGGAAAATGTTTCGCAAATGATGAGCTCAACACTCCAGCCAATATCGCAGATGGAAAAATTTATTTCGATTTTGAGTTTGTGCCATCGTATCCAGCAGAAAAAGTTACGTTTAGATCGTATTTGGACATAGGGCTCAACAGCACGTTTTTGGCAGTTTAAAAGCAGCCTGAGGCTGAGCGTAAATTCGCTCCGCTAGGGTTTATAAAGAGGAGGAAAAAATGTTACCAAAGATACTTAAAAATTTCAATGTGTTCGTTGATGGACGAGGCTATGCCGGAAAAGTTGAAGAGGTTTCGTTGCCGAAATTATCTCTAAAAACCGACGAATTTCGAGCGGGCGGAATGGACGCGCCAGTTGAAATTGATCTTGGCATGGAAAAATTGGAGGCAGATTTGACTTTCGCCGAATATGATTCTGAACTCATTAAATTATTTGGCTTAACTGAAGGCAATGAAGTGGCGTTGACCTTACGCGGCGTGATTCAAAGCACTGGAAATGCAGACTCGGTGATCATCAATTTGCGAGGCATCATTAAGGAAATGGACTTCGGCAGTTGGAAACCAGCGGATAAAGCAACGCTCAAGTGCTCGATTTCCTGTGCCTACTACAAGTTGTCTATCGCAGAAAATAATCTCGTTGAAATCGATGCCGTAAACATGATTCGCAAAATTAATGGAGTCGATCAATTGAGCAGTCATCGCACGATACTTGGGATCTAAAAGGAGAAATTGAAAATGGAAAAAGTAAAATTAGAAAATCCAATCAAAATTGACGGTGTTTTGGTGCATGAAATTTCATTGCGGAGACCAAAAGTTCGGGATCGCCTTCTGGTTGAAAAAGGAAACGGCAGCGATGCAGAAAAAGAAGTGAATTTCATAGCAAATTTAGCGTCAATCACTCCAGAAGAGGTACAGGAAATTGATTTGCAGGATTATGCAAAAATTCAAGACGTGTTGCGCAATTTTTTAGTGCCGGATCAGCCTCAGAATTGAGGCACGCTGTGTTGGTAATGGCATCGCATGCGAACGGTGGAATTTCCGAATGGTTGGACATGGATTGCGACGAGTTTTTGTTGTGGATTGAAGCAATGAAAGAGTTGAATAAATGAGTGACGCAAAACACCAAGTATCAGTTGTAATTGGAGCGGCATTGAGTAGCGGCTTTAAAGAAGCCATTTCTACAAGCCAAACCGATTTTTTTAAACTTGGTGGCATAATAAAGGAACTCGAATCGTCAACACTTGGAGTTGCAAGCAAATTTCAGAATCTGCAACGCAAAACTCTGGAAGCGAAACATGCTTGGGTAGAGTCCGAAGCAGAAGTTAAACGACTGGCAGTTGCACTCAAAAGCACCGAAAATCCGTCGGCCGCGATGGTTCGTGAATTTGAGAAATCGAAAAACGCCGCTGCAAAAGCAAAAGATGCATACATCGGAAAACGCGATGCACTGCACAACCTTTCCGAGCAAATTAAAACCAGCGGAAACGATATCGGCACGCTTGTTTCTCAGCAATCCAAACTTGGATCGTCGATTGCGAACTTGAAAACGCGCTACGGTGAGTTGAATAAAATCATGGGACAACGCGATGCAGTTTTGGCTCAGCGAGCGAATCTTCGTGGCCAAATGATGGACGCCGTTGCGTTGGCGGCCACGCTTGGAGCTCCAATCAAAGCTGCGGTTGACTTCGAATCTGCCATGGCAGATGTGGCGAAAGTCGTTGATTTTCCAGAGCCAGACGGCCTTCTAAAAATGGGAAATTCTCTGAAAGAAATGTCGCGAACGATTCCGCTTTCGGCCGAAGGACTAGCGCAGATTACAGCGTCTGGCGGACAACTTGGCGTTGCATCAAAAGACCTTGGAACGTTTACAGAATCGGTGGCAAAAATGTCCACGGCCTTCGATATGACAGCTGAAGAAGCAGGCAACGCAATGGCTCAATTATCAAACGTTTTTCAGATTCCGATTACAGAATTAACGCAACTTGGAGATGCGGTAAATCACCTCAGCAATAATACTGCGGCAAAAGCAAAAGACATAGTTCCGGCATTAAATCGTGCTGGAGGTTCTGTGCGGCAGTTCGGATTGTCTGCGCAACAGGCATCTGCATTGGTTGGAACATTGATTGCGATGGGGCAACAGTCTGAAAAAGCTGGAACGGCCGTCAGCGCGATACTCACTAAACTACAGATTGCAGACAAAGCTGGTGCGAAAGTTCAAAAAGCTTTTGGCGCGATCGGCATCAGCGCACAAAATATGAAAAAGGCGATTTCCGAAGATGCCCAAGGTGCTTTGCTACAATTTTTTGATGCCATTGAAAAAATCAAGCCACAGGAACGTGCTGGAATTTTAGTTGATATTTTCGGCAAAGATTATCAGAAAGATGTGGCTCTTCTTGTTGGTTCTTTAGATTCCTATAAAAAATCGCTGGCTTTAATTTCCGATCCAAAAGCTTACGGCGGCTCTATGGAAAAGGAATTTCAGGCACGAGCAGCAACGACTGCGAACAACCTACGGTTACTAAAAAATTCCATCAGTGAAATTGCTATGGATCTTGGATCAACGCTGCTGCCGTCGATCAATAAACTGGTGGACGGTTTGAGAGCCATTGGATCCACTGTTTCTGATTTTGCAAAAGCTCATCCTGAGGTTGTAACGGCAATTACTGGCACAGTTGGCGTTTTGATTTCATGCAAAGTCGCTGCAATTGCTTTGGGCTACGCCTGGACTTTTGTGAAGGGCGGAATTTTGAGCGCCAGCGTTGTGATTAAGGGAATTCAGGTTGCATTTGCGATACTCCAAACGAAACTTTTGGCTGCTGGAACTGTTTTACCGACTGTAACCACTGCGTTTCGAGCTCTAACTGCGGTTGTGGCAGCAAATCCAATCGGAGCCGCAATAACAGCGCTTGCAGTTGGTGCAACGCTCATCATCGCGAATTGGGAAAAAGTGAAGGCATTTTTCACTACAATCTGGGATAGCATCAAACCGATCTGGGAAAAATTCTCAAATTTCGCGACAGGAATTTTCGATAAAATCACATCACCATTTGCGACCATAAAATCCAGTATCGGTAGTTTGTTTGGCTCATCTGACGAGAAAAAATCACCTGAAGTGCAAAAAACGCCTCAAACTTCAAAGGCAAACGATATCACTATGCCTGAGTCAAAAAAATCATGGATCGGCAGTCTGTTCAGCTCCTCTGATGAAAAACAGAAAACCGAGCCACTAAAATTACCTCAAATTTCAAAGGCGAATGTGAGCAAGAACCAAAATAATAGTTTTAATATTACTGTAAATGCAACTCCTGACCAAAATCTAACGTCAATTGCAAATTCGATTTCGGAAAAAATGAAGGAATTTTCTGGAGCATTTTTGTATGACCCAATCGGCGAGGTGCCATAATGATTTTGGGCGATTTCAAATTTTCCATTCGAACGGCTGCAAATCAGAGTTTTAAGCGATCGACAGACTACAATAATGCGAAAATCGATCGCATTGGAGAGCTGCCATATTTTCAACGACTGGGAATTAGTGGTGACAAAATAGACATCGATGGCGTGTTTTATCCTGATTTCACAGGAAATTACAAAACCATCGATAATTTACGAAGCTCTGCACTGGCGAGTCATCCTCATGTTTTGATTACGGACGCAGGCGACGTTTTGGGAACGTTCGTTATCACAAATATCAGCGAAACCCAGAGTCATTTCAAGCCGGATGGTACACCGCGAAAGATCGAATTTTCTCTCAGTTTAGAGCGCACATCCGAAGAAAGCACTGAAACTTTATCCGGATTTTTGAGTGTGGCCAGCAATTTATTGGAGAGGTTAATTAAATGGTAGTCTATGTCACAAAAGACAACGACGTTCTCGATCACATCTGCTGGAAATATTACGGCACGTCAGACGCTGTGCATCAGGTGTTGCAGGCCAATCCGCATTTGGTGAAATTCGATTACGTTTTACCAAGAGGTGTGCAGATCAAGCTTCCGGTGCTTGAAAGGCAGCAAATTAATCGAGAGGTGCGATTATGGGATTAAAAACACCTGATTTTGAGGTAAAAATCAACGGATCTGACTCAACGGAGACAATCAAAAAACGCCTGATTTCTATCTCAACCAACGATGAAGCTGGATTCAAAAGCGATTCTTGCGAAATTGTCCTTGATGACTTCGACGATGCCATTGCATTGCCTCAATCTGGAGCAAAAATCGAAGTTTCTCTTGGTTATAAAGAAACTGGACTCATAAAAATCGGCGATTATTTTCTGAAAGAAGTTTCAGTCGAAGGACCACGGCAAGTCATGCATATTCGAGCACACGCCATTAACAATTCTTTGCGATCTCAAATATCAGACTCTTTTGGCGGAACTATTGGAGAATTAGTAGAAAAAATCGCTACATCTCAAGGACTCAAACCAGCTGTTGCACAGGAGTTCGCCAATATTAAACTCGATAATATCGAGCAATTTGGCGAAAGCAGCTTGAATTTACTGACACGCATCGCAAGCCAGCACGGCGCAGTTGCAAAACCATCCAACGGATTTTTGGTGTTTGCACCGGATATGCGAACTTTGTCGGTTTCAGGACTCGTTTTGCCATCGCGTACAATATATATAAGAGATGTTTCCAACTACAAATGCGAATTCCGCGAATGCGAAAGCTACGGATCCGTTGTCACAAAATGGTATGACAAGAAAAACGCGACATACCAAGAAGTAAAAGTCGGCGACGGAGAGCCTGTTTACGAGATCAAGGAAATTGCAAACGACGAAGAATCCGCTCGAAAAACAGCCGAAGCCAAACTAAAACGTATCCAGAAAGAAAATCTTACGTTTAACTTCAGCATACGAGGAATGCCGGAACTATTTGCAGAATCGGCGATTATTATCTCTGGTTTCAAGAAAAAAATTCCAACCAATTGGATAATAACGCATGTGCAACACTCGCTGAGTTCCAGCGGATTCACAACCTCAGTAACATGTTCAAACAAAATTAATAAGGAGGATTAATGTATTCAAGTAAATTTTTGAAAGCTTTTGAGTATCTCATGTATCACGAAGGCGGATACTCAAACAATCCGGCAGACGCTGGTGGCGAGACAAAATATGGCATTTCCAAACGCAGCTATCCGCATCTGGATATAAAAAAACTGACGCAAGATCAAGCTCGACAGATTTATTTCGTCGACTTCTGGTTGAAAGGAAAATACGAATCAATCAACGACGAACATGTCGCACTGAAAGTATTTGATCTAGCTGTAAATGTTGGAATTCTACAAGCAAACAAACTAATTCAGAGAGCGCTACGATCTACTGGAATTTCAGTAACAGAAGATGGCATTGTCGGGCCAGTCACGTTAAAAGCTATAAACAACGCTGACAGCACCGACCTGCTGGCCGCTCTGAAATCCGAGGCTGCTGGATATTATCGATTGATTGCAAATATCAGTCCATCTCAACAAACGTTTATTAATGGCTGGTTACGGAGAGCGTATTCGTAAATATGAGGAAAAACATGCTAAAAGACTTAATTTTGAGCGAAAAAACGAAAGGAACTATCGCAATTATTGCCGCCGTTGTGATGTATTTCACACCAGATTACATCGATGCAATCATAGAAGCCGGACTCGCAGCTGTTGGAATTTCAAAGCTTGTGATAAAAAAGGAAGAATAATGCGGCCATTCTTGTTGAATTCTTTCGTAATTGCCATTATATATAAGAGCAAGATGGCAATAGGGAGGTTAATATGTTTAGACCGACAACGACAGTTATAAGAGGATATAGAGCTTACATACGTTACGAATACAAAACTTATATATGCTGTCCAAACTGCAATAAAGGGATGCTTAGTGAAATGGAGATATGCCCTCATTGTGACGCTGATGTACCTACAAAAGAATTCAGTTGGTTGGAAATAATAGACACAACGATTCAAATCTTAATATTTGTCATTATATTTTCATTGTATTTTTAACATTAGGCTTAGTGGTGTAGCAAATGTGTTTTCCAGAGAATGATATTCCTAGAGATATTTTGCGCGTTGAACTCGAAAGTAGTGAAATCGAAAACATAGCTGCCACTGCTTACGCAGCATTTAATAGAAAATGGAAAAAGACAATCGCTGATATCGTCGCTAGGAATTCTTACAAAAGTTTGGGCTTAGACGAGCGTGATTGGAAAAAAATTGAATCAATTGCAGATTGCAATGCAAGCAGTTGTATTTTTTGCCAGGGACGTTTGTCAAAAACAATTGGCGAAATATATCTCATACTGATAAAAGCGGAAGATCATGTGAAGCATATTGATGATTATGCTTGCATAAATGAATCATTGCTAAAGCTTTCGCGATTGCGCGATTGCGTTGATTTGTATCTTTTGTGGAATCTTTTCGATTTGACTAAAAATCGAGAAGCACTAGAGTACATGTCACTGGAAACTAGCGTAATTTTCAACTATTATGCAGTCTGTTGTGATGTTGCTATTGGCAAAGGCATTGTAAAAAATCTCGACACTAAAAAAGGACTCGAAATGTCACGCAACTTCTTCTTGGATGCAGCGAAGTGGATATCTTCACGTGCTAATGAATTCCCTGATTGCACCAAGAAAAAGCAATACACGAAATACGAAGATATCATACAACTACTAAGAAGAGCAATTCGGCGCGGTCGGTTTCATTATTTATGATTGACAACATGAGCAATAGAGCGTGCCCTTATATAGTCAATTTATATTACGGCTCTTATGTTCTTTTCGCTTAACTCGTCGTCAAATGGTGGATTGCATCTCTTCATGGCATCGCGCAACAAACGTCTATCTCGAATCCATGACACAATAAAAATCGGGATAAGCAAAATAACACTGCATAGCGGAATGATAAAAGGCAAAAACACGTCATCACGGCAGCAATAATCGCAACGGTTGGAGTCGGTGATACTAATGATACAAAACAAAACAGCAAGTATCCACAACAATACACAGATACCAAACAGAACCGATGAAGTTGCTCCATATTCACTGCACTTGTGATAACCAGTTTTGATGTTTTTCTTCACTTGATAATAGTAGATTTTATTGCCAAACATACCCAAAAGTGCATGATAAAAAACACACCACAATACCTGAATAGCAAGCAAAAGATGCTGCTTTTCTAAACCATTATCATCACATAAAATATTATTCAAAATTTTCCATACAAAAAGCTGCGGCAAGATATAGAGCACACAAAACATGTGCATTTTTCTATATAAAAGCCACAATTCTCCTCCGAAAAATGCCGCCCAATTCCAGGTGTTTTTTCCGCTATCTTCGAGCTTTTTGAAGGCGGATAGGTAATATTGCTCAGTCGTTTCTTCATCCATTTTTGTTGTCTCCATCATAAAACAGTGTTTTGCAGAGTTCAGCTCTTATATTTTCTTCATTTAGATCGTCATCAGACGAATAGTTCATAATATTTTCTTTGATTTGATCATAATAATTTGCGGTACCGCATATACCAAGGAACACCCTAAAAGGAATAAAAACGAGAGCTATTCCCACATAAAAAATTTCATCTGGAATCGACTCTCCAAAATAGGCAAATGCGCCAAGAAGAAGAAATGGGAAAAAAAGCGCAGGAAGTACCATCTCGCAAAGCAGCAAAAATACGCATTCATCAAACATTTTTCTATAGCTACACCACAGAATTCCCCCGAAAAATGCAGCCCAATTCCATGTGTTTTTTCCGCGATCTTCGAGTTTTTTGAAAGCAGCTAGATAATATTCTTCTGCCGTTTCTTCTGTCAATTCGTTTCGTTTGCCTTCGTCCATTTTTATTG
>BNWK01000041.1 GCA_025998775.1 Alphaproteobacteria bacterium
TGCACTTCAGTGTTGAATGGGCCTCTCACCTTAGCACCTACATCTGAGGAATTCCAGGCTATAATGCTCAGAAACGGAGGTGCTAGAGTCCACAGCAGATCGTATCTGTTTTCGCAAAGGTTAAATAAGTATAGCACGCTATTTTCGTCGAGTTTTGCACAAGGAGTTTTTGCCAGAGCGCGCACGATCGCGCGAAGAAGGCATTTTCTGTTGTAGGCGTTTTCGGGCAAGGCTTCAAACAAGGATTCGACTACTGTGTGATCACGTAAGTTTACACCAGACCTGGCGAGCAAAGGCGCATAAGTACGAGGCGGGCTATTGGCCAGCAAAGTTTTAAGGTTACCTGCTACGACTTTCTCGTCGAGTTTAAGTCTAGTCAGCAAGGCTTTGGCCATCCACGTTCCAGAGCCGTATTTAGACAAGCGCGAAAGAGTGTCCGGATCATTTAGGTCTACGTCCATGATGTCGATGACACTTTGAATAGTAACGTCGCAGTCAGCATTGTCCAGCAGCTTGTATCCCATTCGACTGTTTACATTGCCATTGTTGTCGTGGCGTATTTTCCGAGCAAGTGCGGAAGCTAGGCAGTCGTTACTAGGTGACACTCCGAGTGGAGTTTCGCGTTTTGCAAGAATTAGCTGATTTACGGCTCTAAACAGTTCGACGTGCGTGTCATCAGAAAGCAAGTTAACTTTCTTGCCATATTTTTTCTCGGACACCGAAGCCAACTGGTTTCTGATTTCATCGTCTATCGCCAACGACCAATCTATCAGATCAAGCGCAAAATTTTCGAAAGTCCTGGAAGTCGCGACACGACCCTGTACGTACCCCCAATGTGCTTTCCAGTCATAAGATTCTTGTCCAATCCCGATCACTGCGCGAACTTGGGATCGCTTCGTACCGATGATTCGGACTAATTTCAGTACAATATCGCGCTTCATATCAAGTAGCCCATTCGAAAAGGCAAAGTCCATTGCATCTGATGATGCCGCTCCGGCTAATAAACCAATTGCAACAGCAATTTTTTTCATATTCATATCTCACTCCTTTTAAATAACAAAATTGAAGCTATCGGCAAAACCTCACCAATAGCGATACATACAACATATAATAAAAAATGCGAATTGACAATGGTTTTTTTTGTTTTTTTTTATTGCCTATAAAGGGCATCGGGAAACATCCAGCATGCGATTAGAAAATCCCCATTCGTTGTCGTACCAGGCAACCATGTGTGTCAGATAGCCGGCGACTACTTTGGTGAGTTGTGTGTCGACGATGGAACCCGGTAGATTGTGGTTGAAATCTGAGGACGCTAGGATTTTAGTTGCAAAAAGTAGTTCATTATGCAGCGGTCTTTTTACTTCGCATCAAGTTAATGTTTTTTTCAAATGTTATTGAGATAATGAAAAAGAGCGTTGTAAAAGATGAATGGGAATAAATGTTGAAAAGATTGAGAAAATTGATTGTTTTTTCCGGCGTGCAGCCTTTGTATGCGATTATATTCTTACTTTGTGCTCTTGTCGCAATTCTTGTACTATCACAACATGAATATAAATACGAAGGCAGCAAGTATAAATTATGCAAAACCAATCAGGGCTTGTGGATTGCGACCATAGAAAATGATTTTGTATCGTCCCATATAGAGTACACTTCTGTCTGGGAGCCACATGTTACCGATTATTTGGTTAAAAATGTAAAGCAATCAGATACAATTATCGAAATCGGGGCTAACATTGGATATTATACAACTTTATTAGCAAAGCTTGTCTCTAAAAATGGTAAGGTTTATTCCTATGAAGCCAATAAAGAGGTATATGATTTAGCATGCCTTTCGTTAAAGATGAACGATCTTTCTGATATTGCAACGATAAAAAATGTAGCTATTTGCGACAAAAAAGGAATGGTTGATTTTGTATGTATAGAACCGGATGTCAATTCTGGCGGTGCCGTTAACATTGGTATGTCGCACATATTGGCCGAAAAGAGACTGCTGCATGGCGCTAAAATCATGGCAGTAGAAGCCGTTTCTTTGGACGAAGATCTTCCTAATTTAGAAAATGTAGATTGGCTAAGAATGGACATAGAAGGATCTGAAATCCTAGCCTTACAAGGAGCAAAAAGAATCATTAATTCTTCTCCTAATTTGACGATAGTGATGGAATGGGCTCCTAACGCAATGAAAAAGTACGGAAACGTATCAAAATTAATTGATGATATGCATGGCTATGGGTTTAAGTTCTATCAAATATCAGGTCCAAATGCTTTTAAGCAGGAACTTTCTAAGGAATATCTACTTGGTATCAAAGGCCTGGAAGATCTTGTTCTTACAAGAACGACACCTTAATAGACCACTGCATAACGGCTCTTTTCCGCAATTGGCTTTGCTGCTTGCAGCACACGATTCGTCATCAATATTTTTATTATTACCATATAAACATATTGCAATTTTTTTTAAACGCTATACAATTTTTTCTGAGAATTGATTGTATATTTAAATAAATACGCATGATTTTGTTTTATTAATTAAGGGTGAATAATGAAAAAAAGTAGTTTAGTGGTGTGCATGGCCGCACTTGTATGTGCAAATAATGTTGCATGCATGTTCAATGGTATCTATGATTCTACAAATAGTAACAATGATCACGATTATATAGGTAATATAAGTGATAACAATGGTCACGATTATATAGAGAATCATGGTGATCATAGTCCTAGTTTCATAGATATAGATATGGGCAATAATAATGATCATAGTCCTAGTTTCATGGATATAGATATGGGCAATAACCATGACCATGGTCTTGGTTTCGTAGATATAGATATGGGCAATAACGATGATCATGGTCCTGGTTTCGTAGTGAATTACGATAATGATGTGCTCCAAGTCCTACCACCGCCTGCTCCGGATCCTGCTGTTGAGCTGAATCAAGCTCTCTGGGGAGTCAGTAATAATAGCGGCGCAATTGGTATGCTTGTAGGACAAGTTGACGTGCCAGCTCGGCGCAACCTATCGCTAGAAAGATTAGTGGAAGTCTGTCATTTTCATTTTGGCAATCTTCTTGCAACGTTCAACATATTAAGACCACTATTTGAATTTCCAGAATTAATACATGCATTACAAGATCACGAGAGAGCGCTTGCTACATATCTGTTTGCATGTTCCATCATTAACCCTGTTGATGCAGCGTTGCAATTCAACAGTATATTTAACGATGGATTGGATCAACATATTGGTAGTGTCCACTATAATCCTGGAAATAATCAAATAGAGGCATTGGTCGTAACTAACAACGCTGTCAAGGCAGTTTTTTTGGCAAAAGCATGTTCTGTGTACTTCACGGTCGGAGATTGGCAAAGGGTGATACAGTATTTGAGCCCTTTTTTTATGGGAGATGCCGTTGCATGTCAAGCTGACCATATCAACGGAATAATCGCAAGAGCAAGTATCCTGAACGCCTTGATAAGCGCTTATCTTCTAAGTGGTCACTCAACAGACGCTCACGATTATGTACTGGCAAACCATAATAGGATTAGTCATACATTATCTGCAGATGCCCCTATTACTCCAACTGCAGTCGTTCAGATGAACACCAATGGACAATTACACAGAAATGCTGCATTGGTACTCCTGCACCTCTTTGACGCTTTAGACGACGATGGAAGGATGTTCCTATATGGAATATTGCGCGATGCTCATACAGCTGTAAGCGTACCGAATTATTCTTCAGTAATCACAATACTACAACCACTCATCATGGGAAATAGCAAGTTAATTACAAAACTGCCTGACAACGAGAAAGTTTTTGCTGTCGTTCTGCTGACGGAAGCCTTTTGCAAAAATCACAATTTTCCATGGGCAGCTAGAAGTTCAGATTTCATATTCGGAATCAATGATCAGATCGATAATAATTTGTTTGCGTGTATCGGTCATTTTCCACAAAATTTTGCCGGTAATTTATTTAATGTCAACGCCGATGAAAGAGTCGCGAAAGCTAAATTTTTGGAGCTAGCAGCCGTAGCATATAAACAAAATGACAATGCTACTAGGGAACAAGAATGTCTGGAACGTTTATTATTCAATGAACATGGTGTACGTTACATCACCCATATCTATAGTAGGCCGAGTATGAGAAACTTTTTACCATTCATAAAACGATTGATACACACTTATATCGATTTAGGAACATCACGTCCATATATTCGAAGCATACGGAGTCAGATTGCAAATTTGCTAAAACTTGCTTTTGCAAGAAGATTGTTTCCCAATAGGGGAAAGGTCGATATTTTTCAATTCAATCAAACTGAACAGAAATTTCTACGCGATTATCACTTGAGCAAGTAAATCGCTTTCGCGAAGACTGAGGGAAAAGAGTTCTCTCAGTCCATTAGACATGTTGCGTAACCGACTATATGGATATCTTTTAGCTTTAGCAGAAGAGAGACAGTTTGTTCTCAATTTTCAAGTGTTTTTAATCAATTATTCAAATTGATAGTCCAATCTCCTATTTTTTGCGATAGGCAGCAACAAAATGCTTGCAAAAAGAATAATATTCTAATAAGTTTGTGTTTGAAGATGCGGGTGTAGCTTAATGGTAAAGCGTCGGCCTTCCAAGCCGATGACGTGGGTCCGATTCCCATCACCCGCTCCATTTTCGAGATATCTACTAATGAGTTGGTACGGTTTAGCCACATAGTCATCTAGCAAAAAACAAAATTTCTTCAAAAAATTTGCAAAAATTGTCAATTGCTCATATAATATGGTGATGATAACCTTTTTTGGCCATGTTAACCTCTCTTTTAAAATACAAACTAAATTCGAGATTAACTTCTTCACGTGACTTCCTTCAAGACTATTTTTACGCAGCTTGCAAAAAATCCTCACTTTTTAGGCCGCAAAATGATGCACTTCCCACTTGAATTGGCCGTATATATCCATAATAAGAGATTCAACTATGGCAATTTGCACTGATAATCATATATAATGCTCTTGATGTGTTGTTGGGAGTTTTTGAGTGTCGGATTTATCTCGTGGTGAACAAGAAAATAAAATCATAACTTTTGGATGTAGATTAAATTTATGTGAATCTGAAATCATACATGATTTTGCGAAAGAACTTGGACTGGAAGATATTACAATTATAAATACCTGTGCTGTCACCGCAGAAGCAGAGCGGAAACTTCGCCAGACTATACGAAAACTTTACAATGAAAACAATAGCATAAAGATAATTCTGACCGGATGTGCATCGGAATTAAATCCTGATTTCTACATAAGAATGGACGGGGTGGCCGGAATTATTTCCAATAAAATGAAATTATCAAAAGACGAATACGTCAGCATGACTGTGGACCCGATTACTAATACGAAGCCTGCTTCAGCATCGAAGATAGTGCCGGCATACGTTTCAGAAAGTAGCGAAGCAGTAAACGGATCCAACGTCACGTTGGCGACGTATAAGGGGAGGGTGCGGGGATTTCTGCAGATTCAAAATGGATGCGATCAGAAATGTACTTACTGCGTTATCAGATTGGTTCGCGGTCCCAACGTCAGTTTTCCAAAAGATGACATCGTATTGCAAACAAAAAAATTACTGCAAAAAGGATACAAGGAAATAGTTCTAACAGGCGTTAATATTTCATCCTACGGAAGGGGAGCTGAAACAGGTGGTTTGGCTTCGCTGATAACATATATATTGAAGAGTGTTCCGGAGCTTCGGCGTCTGAGGCTGTCGTCTCTTGATCCAGCCGACATCGACGACGAGCTCATCAATGTCATTTCCAGCGAGGAACGTTTATTGCCTCATATTCACGAGAGTATTCAAGCCGGAGATGATATGATTTTAAAACGCATGTTGCGGCGGCATTCGGCAGCGCAGGTTATTGAGATCAACGAAAAAATATTATCTCGACGTCCTGAAGTCGTTTTGGGAGCGGATATGATGGTTGGATTTCCCACAGAAACCGCCGAAATGTTCGAGAACACAAAATTATTAATGGAAAAAGCCCACATATCTCTTCTGCATTCTTTTCCATTTTCCCCACGTCCCAGTACGCCAGCCTGCGGAATGCCCATGGTAGAGAAAAAAGTGCGTTTGGCTAGAGCGGCGGAATTGAGAGAGTTATCCCAGAATTTGTTAACAAAAAAAATGCAGGAATTCATTGGCAAGAACGTCGTTATCCTTGCCGAAAGTGATTACACAGCGAAAACCAATTCGTTTCTGCAGGTTAAATCTCGGAAGAAGCTAATTGTCGGCAACGAATATTTATTTCACTGTGAAAGTTGCGAGAAAAAGCATATAATTGGAAATCCAATTGAGATTAATGAGGATTAGATGGGTATCTTTTCGAAAATAAAATCAGCTTTCCAAAAGACTTCTGAAAAGATATCAGTATCGATTACCGGAAAAAAGATCGACGAAAACCTGGCGCAGGAAATAGAAGACGCTCTCATAATGGCGGACGCCGGCGTAGAAGTTTCCACAGAGCTTGCATCCAAAATCGCAGATAAGAAATTTCCCAAGGAAACCACAGATATCGATGTAAAAAAGTTTCTGGCGGACGAGATTTTTAACATAATAAAACCGTATGAGTTTGATTTTTTTGGAAATTGTAGTGGACATAATCCATATGTAATACTTGTAATCGGCGTAAATGGAAACGGCAAGACAACCTCCATCGCTAAGATTGCCAATATTTTCAAGAAATCCGGACATGCGCCTTTGGTCGTGGCCGCGGATACTTTTCGAGCTGCAGCAGTCGAGCAATTGAAATACTGGACGGAAAAAATCGGCGTTGAGATCTGTGCTGGAAAGGAAAACGCCGACGCAGCGGGACTTGTTTTCTCATCCATTGAGCAGGCCAAACGCAATGGAAACGACATCGTAATAGTCGATACGGCCGGCAGAATGCAAAATCGTGAGGATCTTTTGGCGGAATTGGAGAAAATAAAAAGAGTCATCAAAAAAGTAGACGACACTGCTCCACACAAAACAATTTTGATCATAGACGGACTTACCGGACAGGCAACACATGCTCAGGTGGACGTGTTCCTTAAAAAAATAGGCATCGATGGATTAATTATCACAAAACTGGACGGAACGGCCAAAGGGGGCGCCTTACTATCGCTGGTAAGAAAATACAATACGCCAATTTTCGCCATTGGAATCGGCGAAAGCATTGATGATCTAAAACCATTTGATGCTCGCGAATACTCTGACGCTATAGTTGGCATATGCTAGGAAGTACCTTTGTAGTTAAACTTCTTACCTTGAATGGGTATAGAAAACAATCACCTGATGTTGCGGAAAAAGGACGATGTCTCTTCCACTATTACCTTTCTCAATCCGATGAGGCCTATTAGATTTGGAATGGTCATCAGTCCGGTTACGATATCTGCTACTATAAATATGATATCTATTTTGAAAAACGGACCAATAAGCACAAAGAAAAGGAATATCACCCTGTACGGAGCTATCGCTTTAGTTCCCCAAAGGTATTGGATGCATTTCTCTCCGTAATAATTCCAACCGATAATTGTTGTAAAGGCAAAGAATAAAATACCGATGCCTACGATATATTTCCCAAGCTCTACGGCTCCCAATCCCAGCCCAAAAGCATAGGATGTCAGCAAAGTTCCATCTATGGCGCATTGGGAAGTGAAAATGCCGGTTTCCACACTAGTAATAATCAATACCAGCCCGGTCATGGTGCAAACTATTATCGAAAAGAAGGCGCCGACCATCGAGATAAGTCCCTGTTTTGCTGGAGAATCTACTTTTGCCGCCGCAGACGCGATTGCAGCGCTTCCAAGTCCAGATTCGTGGGAGAATACACCTCTGCATATTCCCAGTTGGATGGCCATCATAACTGTGACTCCAACGCTTCCACCAAAAATGGCTTCTGGAGAGAATGCTCCGATAAATATTGAGGATATCGCATCAGGAATATCGCTTGCCTTCATAATCAACACCGAAATTGCAGCGCCGACGTAAAACACACACATTAGCGGTACTATTTTTTCCGAAACGTAAGCGATTCTGTGAATTCCACCTATGGTGATTACTGCGACAGCAATTCCCACCAGCGCTGCTGTTAATATACTTGGAATGCCAAATGAATTGGCGGCAGATGCGATGGTGTTTGTTTGTGTCATAGTTCCGATTCCAACAAGAGCAACGCCTACTCCACCCAACGCAAACCATTTCGCAAAAAATTTATTTCCGAGCCCCATTTCGATGTAATACATTGGACCACCGGATATTTTTCCATCATTTCCAACTGTACGATATTTTATAGCCAGAACGCCTTCTGCATATTTTAGGGCCATACAAAAGAACGCAGATATCCAAATCCAGAACAGAGCTCCAGGACCTCCGGTGGTAATTGCTAGCGCTACTCCAACAATATTTCCGGTTCCTATAGTAGCGGACAACGCTGTACAAAGAGAAGCAAAATTCGAGATATCGCCAACGCATTTATCAGAGTGCTTGTCTCCACAAATAACATATTTTATGGCTAATTTCAGACGCGAAACCTGAAGGAATCTCAATTTAAATGAGAAGTAGATACCTATACCTAAAAGAGCCGCAATCAATGGGACTCCCCAAATCATGCGGCTAATTGAAACTATTATGCTTTCTAGTTCACTCACAAAAAATCCTCATTATTTATTCCCGGATGTAATCGCAAGAAACTTCTTGTTCAACCCGGAGACAGCAAAGAACCAAAGTGCAAGTATTATAACGAAGATGATTGCAATCACTGGAATCGAATCAGCAGGCACTGAAGATACAGCTGTAGATCCAACAAAGATAATATTAAAAAGCACAAAATTGATAAGTGACCCGCCGGATTTACCAAGTCGTCCGCCTATGACATCAACTGCAGCTTTACCTTTTGATTTCAGCTCATCATCCAACGGAATGTAGCTTTGCTCCTTTGTTGGATCAAAAAGCGAATACTTTATACCTTTACTCAATACATTTTGAATCAATCCAACCATTGTCACTACTCCAAGAACCGAAAATCCAAACGATGAGATTACAGGCTCAAGTTCGTTTTTAAATATGATAAATGCAAAGAAAATCAATCCAGTTACAATTATCGTAATTGGGGTCATCATGGCTGCAGTAAACCAGGTGCATCTGCGAAGTATGTTTGTTCCGATTAACATAAACAATACAGTGGCAATACCTGTCCAGATCTGGAGCCCGCCCATAAACGCTTTAAACGCATCTTGTGTTGGATACAGCAAGCTCGCCTGATCTTTCCACACAACCTCAACGAGATTTATACTTACACCATAACATATTATGAGGAGAGCAATGAATCCTAGATATCTGGATCCTGCAATGTACTTTACACTTTCCCATAAAGACAGTTTTTCTTTTTTCTTTGGCTTTTTGATCTCTTCAGGATTGTAATAGCGTGGATCTTTCAGGACGCTGGTGTTGAGCCAGTAATATAGAGCTATTATTATGAAACACGATATAACAAATGTTGCAATAATACATGGGAGTGTTAGCCCCTTCAGAGCCCCTCCGGAAACTATGAGTGCACCATTGGCAACGAACCCAAACATCGAATAGAACCGTTTTGATTCTTTCAGGGACGTGACGTCGTTGGCAAAACGCCAGAACATTAAGCTGACCATTGCGCTTCCCCAGAGCTCAGCCATTACGTAGAACGAAGAGAATGTCCAGCAACCTACTGGCTTTAATAATTCACGAAGAAATTCGCTAGATACATTTGAAAAATCAAAGCACAAATGTTCGTGAAATGGATACATTACGGTCGCAAACAACGCGAAATACGCAATGAAAAATGAGACTATTATATAAAAGACTTTATCTTTCGAAAATGCATTTGATAGCTTTGAATAAACTATCATAAACAACACTGCGGCAGGCAGCACAAACCACAATTTTAGTGTAGGTATTGTTTTCGCTCCCATCGACGTCGTCACTAACGAATCTTTCGTTCCTCTCAAGACGCTATAGTTAAATAATATGCACATCATCATGACGGCCATCGGAAGGAATTTCTTCAATTCGAAATCGTGTATCGGCCAAAGTATTGACCTCCAACCGGTAAACTCCTGATCCTTAGTTTTCTTGGCTCCACTCATAGTGTCATCCTCCGTAGTATTGTAAACACAGGGATTGATTATAAACCTGAGTCCATTAAAATACAATTAAGAAGTACAGGAGTGCAGGGCGGCCTCATGAAAAATTTTAGTATGAGAATAAGAAGAAATAGTTAACAATCTATGGAAGTATTTGAAGGATTGTTGTTATGGAAGCAGAGGTTAAAGATTCGTTTTTAGATTATTTTGGAG
>BNWK01000042.1 GCA_025998775.1 Alphaproteobacteria bacterium
TAGGTCACATAAACTTTGATGCGAAAATAACAGGAAAGCGTAGTGCGGGAAATCCGCACGCTACGTTTGACGAGGCGGGCGATGGAAACGTGGCTATCCTAGCTAACGCGCCATTGCTCGACCCTACTTGTAGCCGAGTCGGGAGTGGCGACCTTTCTGGCTTAGGTAACGATACACGATCTTCAACAGCTGAAGAAAAGTGCGGTGGTTGAGCATATACCTCCTGACAAGGCCATTTGGGTAGATAAAGCATTTTGTAGCATAGAAAAAATCCTTAAAAACGGAAACACGGTAATGATTCCGCATAAAAAGCCACGAAAATGCAAAAAAGAGCTTCCACCTCATAAAAAAGAGAAGCGAGAAAAGCTGTGGGCTCAGCAAAAGGCCGAAAATAAGATTATCTCTGGAATTAGAATAGTCGTTGAGCATGCTATTGGCGGGATAAAACGGTTTAGATGTATGACTGATCCATTCCGAAATAAGTTCGGTAAAGATGATCAGATGATAGTCATTGCAGCCGCTCTTTGGAACTTGCATCTAGCCTGTAAAAATAATAGACAAACTGGAAGCCAACCTCACTCTTTAACATAATCTTTAAATTAGCTCCTATTCGTGAACTGGGTTATTCTTCAGGGACGACTATATACAGTTCGCCCGTATAAAGAACTTAAACTTCCAAAAGGCTATCCTCCTGAGAATGTTCTTCCTCTAGAGAAATACGCGGAAACAAAAGAAACTGCGGGAAAATAGCCATCTCCCACACTCCTGCGAATCTGGCTTCCCCACATCATTAGGTTCGCAGTTACGCGTATCTAAGTATTTCTACGGGATTGAGGCGGCTGGCTTTTTTGGCGGGGTACAATGTGGATAGGCAGGATAGCAGCAGCGAAACGATTACCGTTACCAGGACATCAATCGGACGTAGAAGTGATGGCAGATGCGTCAGGAAATAGACTTCCGGCGAAAATACCTGCACGTTCATGAGACTCTCCAAAAGTGCCTGTATCTTCTGGATATTCATGGAAAACAGCAGTCCGAGAATCGTTCCGATAATGGTGCCGGAGACTCCTACGAACGCTCCGGTCATGAAGAATATGCGGGAAACCGACGTTCTCGCCAGTCCAATGGTTCTGAGGATGGCGATGTCCTTTTCCTTGTCTTTCACCAACATGATCATGCAGGAGATTATATTGAAGCTGGCCACTAGGATTATGAGCGTCAATATAAGAAACATGACATTTCTCTCTATTTCCACGGCTTTCATGAATTGGCTGTTGCTCTTCTGCCAATCGGTGATATCAAAGCTCTCGCCAAATTTACCTTCTATCTGTGATTTTACATCAGATATTTTTAGCAGATCATTTACAAAAACGGAAATAGCATTCACGCGACCGTGCATTTTGAACAGTTTCTGGGACATTTCCAGCGGAATAAATGTCACCGACATATCATATTCATGCATTCCAGATTTAAAAGTAGCCACGAGCTTGAATGTTTTTTTTCGTGGTACAAATCCCAGCCCTGTCTCGTCCAATTCCGGCACCATGACTACAACATCATCGCCAATGAATAGGCCAGAGCGCTTGGCCAGAGCTTCGCCAACGACTATGCTGTCTTCGACGGAAAAATCGGTCAGATTTCCCTTCTGGATATTATCGGCTATGAGTTTCATCTGCATTAGATCTTGCGGAGAAATACCATGGCAGAGAGAGCCTCTCACGTCTCTTCCATTGGATATGATGGCGTGCTTTTCGATTGCGGGAAGTACCTGTTTAACGTCATCAATTGCCGACACCTGCTTTACAATACCCTGATAATCAGCGTTATTTCCAATTGGGTGCATGGTAATGTGACCGTTGAAGCCAATGACTCGCTCGGTAAATTCCTTGCGAAACCCGTTCATGACGGAGGTCACGATTATCAGAGTAGCCACTCCCAGCGCGATGCCAATAATCGAGAAAGTTGCGATGGCAGAAATAAACTTCTCCCGCCGATTGGATTTTATATATCGCCAGGCGATTAGCAGCTCAGTTGTAAACACTTCTATTGAAATCTCCTGATGACGTCGTCCGGAGACATGTCCTTTATTTCTCCGGTTTTTCTGTTTTTGAGCTCGACTAAATTATTTTTGGTCTTTTTCTCGCCTATTATTATCTGCCACGGGATACCAATGAGATCCGCATCCGCTAATTTTTCTCCGACGGTAATATCGCGATCGTCGTAGAGGGCCTCTTTGGTAGAAAACGACGGAAAGCAGATTTTTTCCGAGCAAATGCATCCGTTATTCAGAGCGTTGTAAATGCGTTGTGCCACGTCTCGGCATTTGTCGTTTTTCGGATGCAAATTCAAGATCGTCACGTCAAACGGAGCAACCGCCTCCGGCCAAATGATTCCCCGATCATCGTGAGACGACTCTATGATGGCAGCAATCAATCTGGATACGCCAATGCCGTAGGATCCCATTTCCGGATACACTTTATTTCCGTTTTCGTCAAGCACAAAGACATTCATTGCTTTCGTATATTTGGTGCCGAAGTAGAAAATATGGCCGACTTCGATGCCCTTCGAAACCATAAGATCGTCTTTGGGAATTGGGCACGTATCCGGATTGTATTTTTCATCGGCGACGGCAAATATTGTCGCAAGTTCTTCGTCGGACGCGCCTGACAGATTTTTGTCGTAGTACAGAGTGCTTTCGCCGGTTTCTGCTAGTATCTGAAACTCGTGACTCATGTTTCCGCCAATGGCTCCCGGGTCCGCCTGCACCGGAATTGGAGTCAGGCCCATTCTTCGGAATGTCTTTATGTACGCTCGGAACATTTGCATGTAGGTTGCTTTCGCGCCTTCGAAGTTTATGTCAAACGAATAGGCGTCTTTCATGAGGAATTCGCGTCCCCGCATAACACCGAATCTCGGACGAATTTCATCGCGGAATTTCCAATGAATCTGATATAGGCACAGAGGCAGGCCTCGGTAGCTTTTTACGTATTTTCTGAAGACGTCGGTTGCTTGCTCTTCGTTGGTCGGACTATAGAGGAAATCGCCGTCTTTGCGATCCTTTAGGCGCAGCATTTCTTTTCCATAGGCTTCGTATCTTCCGCTTTCGATCCACAAGGCCGCCGGTTGTATGGTGGTGAACAAAACCTGCTGCGAACCAATGCGATCCTGCTCCTCGCATATGATGTGCGAGAGCTTTTCAATGACGCGGACGGCTAGCGGCAGCCAACAGTAGATCCCTGAAGCGGCTCGGGATATCATGCCGCCCCTCAGCATTAATATGTGCGACGCAATGCTGGCGTCTGCCGGAGTGGCTTTGGTTGTCGGAGCAAAGAGTTTCGAAAATAGCATGGAGTTCACCTTGATATAAGTAGCGAGATTATATGACTTTGGGCAAGATGGTGCAATGGGTTTACCGGAGCAGAGCGTAGCGGCTTCATGAAAGTTATCAAAGCTTTTGCCAGCATTTGAATAATCTCAAACAGTAAGGCATCATACATCAGACCCGCATGGTATAAAAATGCAGAAAAAAGGAGCTAAGATACCTGCAGATCGATTGCTTTTTGCCACAGCGGTATGCGTTAAATCAGCCAAAAGAAATCCCAGCGGTTTCCGCTTGTGGGCGGCTCGGAGCCGGGGCCGGAGCGGCGGTCGGCAGCGACGCTGTCGGCGTTACCACTGGGCTGGTTCCTAACGGGACCGAATTCGAGGGGGCGGGTCCGGCCCGCGGTGTGGGGTTCCATCTATCTTCTGGCTTATCCGAGCTTGCCACGGTAGTCCCGGTCCAGAGCGGCTGGGGTCTGGGGTGGGCTTGCCTCGTCCGTCTGCCCCGGGCTCGCAACGCGCTCTCCGGTCTCTTGCCGGTGTCGATTCAGGATCCGTCTTTCTGTTTCCTTGGAGGGCCGCTTCCCGCCTGGCGGTTAGCTCGGGCGGGCCGGGGCAGCGGGGCGGCATTCTAGTGGGTACGTTTACCAGCTTTCAGCGGTCAGCGCCGACTCGGCACGGGAGCCGAGTCCCTCTTCACAGATGTTTAGTGCAGCCACGACGTTTCGGACCGAGTCCTCCGCAGGGCTGGTGCTCAGGTTTTGCAGCAAGGTTTCTAGGTCCCCATCAGTGGCCAGCTGGATGCAGAATCCTCTGAACGAAGGTTCATCGAGGTTGGGCACCAGTGCTGTCATGGCGGTGCGCAGACGTTTCGGTCCCAGTCCTCTGTTCCCGGTGGCGTAGTCCGCAAGACCGCCGGCCGTGGCTTCCGTCGAGTTGCTTTGTGGCAGTTGGTCTTTTGTCAGTGCCGGATGCTTTGTTTTGTACCGACCGGTTTCGGCTCTGGCGTATGTTAGGAAGCTAGAGGTCACGGCTCGGGTTGCCGTGCTGTGATCGGTTCCGCTGCCGATGTCGTCGGCGTCCCAGGCCGTCAGCAGAGCCTTCACCAACCCACGGGCGGTGCGGTCGTCCAGCCAGCGGCCGATGGTCAAGTCAAAGCCAGCTGGGGCTTTGAACGCCGGCTGTGATGTCCGTATTTCCGCCAGGATCATCACCTTGAGCGCGTTCAGGGTGCTTTTCCCGTCGTCTGGTGCGCCCAGCGCGCGCAACCGTCCCAGGAGCATGGTGCCTACTTTGTTGTCCGCGGTCTGCAGGTGCGCGGTGCTGCTTATGTCATCAGCCGAGGTCGCGACCCTGCTGCTCGCATGGGCACTGATGTTGACCGAGGTGGTTTGGGCGGCATTCCACTCCGGTTGGCCGCATTCCACGAATCGGCCGCAGTACGTGGCGAAGTCTGGGTCTGTGGACGACATCCCCTTTCCGACCACTCTGTTCAGCAGGTGGGTTAGAGCGGCGTGCCCGGCTGGTTCGGTCAGAGCTTTTTTCCAGGCGGCTTCTGTAGGCGTGGTGTCGCACCGGTCAGACCCGGTTTCGAATATGGTCTTGCAGATCTTCAATTGTGCATCGTAGAGGTGCAGCCCGGCGTGTTTGGTCAGCAGTATCTGTACGTCATCCGGCAGTTCTTGTTTCAAGTCTGTTACAGCTATCTTTTTCGTTGGTGTTAGGTCACCGATTGCCACGAGGCGGTCAGCGACTGCTGCGATTTGATCCAAGGCGGTCGGATTTTTCGCGAGTTTCTTTCTCGGCTGGTGCGGCTTCGGTTTCAGACTTGGCAAGAGGCCGGTAGTTGGACTTTTTTCTTCCACTCCTGCTATGAATATTTCGCGCGCCACCCTCACCTCAGTCACGTTCAGCAATTCAGCGACTACCTGGGCGGGTGTGATCGAATCTGTCTTCCAGGTTTCGCAGCATTGCTTCACGAATCTGTTCAGGACCCAGAACGTTTGGTCTTCGCTCAGGGCCCTCGACGTTGAGTCTCTGAGGTGTTCCATCAATTTGCTATTGCGCAGGCTGACCCGTTTTTGGGTCAGTGCGTTTTCTAGGTCTTTAGTCAGTTCGCTGCCTTTGACGCTACTCACGCTGTTTATGTGGAAGTTTGTTATCGAATGGACGGTGTTGCAGCTCAGCAGCAGCGCCCCAAGCAGCAGCGCAGCCGAACATGTTGTTTGTAGTTTTCTCATTTTCTTCTCCTATATATAAAAAAAACATGCTTTAAGCATATAATAAAAAACTAGAGATGTCAAGAGAAAAAAGACGTTTTTTTGATTTTTTTCGTACGAGGTATTTGAACATCTGTAGCACTGCAAGCATATGTGTAGCTAAAAAGGCTAACGCATTGTAATATATGGCCATTGTTACGATGCGTCTACGCAAAAAAATTGATCTACAAAAAAATTAGACCTGTTGCGAAGGTTGAATTTTGGTTAATTAAGGAGTTAAAAAGTAGTATGGTTCTGTTTTAATGTAGGTATGCCAATGATAAAATATGAAGTAGTAAAGAAGTGCCCAGATCTATTTTTGAGTCTTTTTGGAGTAAAAATTACTTAATTTTAGTTAATTCGATCAAAAGTTGAGGATTTGTGGGAGAGCGAAGTAGTGGGACACTACAAGCGTCCCGGTCGATTTTACAAGCTTGATCTGACAGAGAAAATTATGATGTTGCTACTCTATTACAGGCATTACATCACTCAGGAATTTGTTGGAATGCTGTTCGGCATAGACAAGGCGAACGTGTGTCGCATTATACAGAAGCTGGAGCCGCTTTTAAAAGAAGTACTTGAACTTCCGAAGAGAGAAGGGCTTTCTCCAGAGGAACTTCATGATATGATTATCGACGCAACGAAAAATCCAATTGGGCGTCCGAAACGCAATCAGGAGCTGTATTACTCGGGCAAGAAGAAGCGCCACACGCTAAAGACGGAGATTCGTGTTACGAAGAAGGGGCGGATTGTACACATTTCAGATACTGTTCCCAGAATGGTTTACGGCTTTAAGCTTTTAGAAGACTGTGAAGAAATTCCACAAGGAACGCGTGCTTGGGGCGATTCTGGCTACGATGGGCTCAAGAATATTCTGAAACTGTAAAGAAAAAGCCAAAAAATGGTGAATTAACTGATGTGGAAAAGGCATGGAATAGAGCGCTATCGCAAGTTCGAGTGATTGTTGAAAACATTCTCGGAGATATCAACGCCCATTCAAAAACGAAGTGCATCAAGTGGCGAAACAATCCGATTTGCCACAAAGACCTCTCGAGGTGTTTTGAAGTTTAGCACCTTCCGCGGTCGATCATTAAGTTTATTTTCAATTTCCCTAATTTTTTTATCAGAAACATCTTTGAAATCGAATTTCTTCGGCAAGTACTGCCGAATCAGGCCGTTAGTGTGTTCGTTGAGCCCTCGTTCCAAGGAATGATACGGCGTTGCGAAGTAAATTTTCGCTCCCAATTTCTTGGCGACTTCTTCATGTCCAGCGAACTCGCCTCCGTTGTCATCAGTTATGCTATCTACTTGATCTTTCAGCGGTTTTAGTATTTTCACAATGGCTTTTGTTACTACTTTTTTTGTTTTATTTTTAACTTTTTTAATTTTGCTGAACTTGGATTTGCGCTCCACAACTGTGACGAGAGGTGTCTTGCTGCCGTGACTGATGATCGTGTCGCCTTCCCAATGTCCAAATGTAGATTTGGTATCCACAATCGCTGGACGCTCTGATATGTCAACGCGATTCTGAATAAGCTTGGCTCCTGCCTTCTTGGACGAGTACTTGCGATATTTCTTGCCTCCGTGCCTTATATGCTGATATAACAGGCCTCCATTGGCTTTGTCGGATCTGATGTAGCGATCAACCACTATCGACTAAAGTCGATAGTATGGAATTACGCTTGAAAAGCAGGTTAAAAACGTGAACGTTAGAACACCGATATTTTGAAATCGTCAGTTCTATGATGAGTTTCCTGCTCTTCTATGTATTTTTGAACATCTTCTGTATTTACATTTCCTACTGTAACTGCAAAATATCCTCTAGCCCAAAGATGTTGTCCCCAATATCTTTTCCGTAACATCTCAAATTCTTGCTGCAATTTGCGACTACTCCTGCCTTTTATTCGTCTTACTATTTCCGATGCCGATATACTTGCTGGAACCGATAGCAAAAGATGTATGTGATCTGGACTTAGACTTCCTGATATTATATCTACGTAATTTGAGGCACATGTCTCTCGAATTAACTCTCTAGCTCTTGACGCAACAGGCCCCGTCAATATCCTGTGCCTATATTTCGTACAGAATACTATGTGATATTTAAGATCATACAAACTATGTGAGCCTTTCCTGTAATCCATGTATGTATAATACTAAAGTGTTCGTCTAAAGACGAGGGTGTTAACCCATCCCACTTAACAACATAAATCGTCTCATGACTAACAACAACCTGCTCTTGCTCTAATTTGAGACGTCCTGAAATCTGTTCCGGACTCCAATCTTCTTCTATGCATTTTCTTATTTTCAACTCCAGATTGCCTTTGAGCTTTTTCGGAACGCGCACTGCTTTAGATCTTCGATTCGTACATGCATAATCAGCTTCCGGAGCAGAATAACGGTAATCTTTTGAATTCCTTGCGATTTCTCTGCTGATCGTCGACTGATCCAGACCAGTCTCCAGAGCAATTTTTCGTTGCGTATATCCAATTGACTTTAATGTCGCAATCTGGCAGCGTAAATCCCGAGTCACGTGATGATAGGCTTTCTTAGCCATGTTAAACCTCATTGTTAAAACTAACTCGAGATTAACTTCTTTGCGTGGCTTTTTCACTACTTCTTTTTGCCCAAATCACCAAAAATGCTCTCTTTTTAGGCCGCTACTTGATGCACTTCAGTGTTGAATGGACCGGTTCTATGTAGTTTTGTTTGCGCCTAGCGGCTCTGGCGCTGAGGTGGTGGCGCGCGTCGCGAGGTGCGGTGACGTGCCAGCAGGTGGATCCCGCTTGCTGGTCGGTTTTTCATGTGGCGAGCCTTCCCGTCGGCAGCTTCCCGCGGTGTAGGCGGCCTTCCGGTGGGCCGTTAACGGCCCAGGCCGGTTACCCGTCGATCCCTGAGCGACGGTTGCTCAGAGATCGGAGCATAGCAGTACGAGGTATTTTTCGATGTCTTTTTCGAAGTCCGTTTGGGTCCATAGGTTTCCCGCGGTGTTCCGTCGAGTAGTCCAGGTAGCCAGCTGTACCAGGTTCGGGGCGGTCTGCACAGTTGCCAGTTCCGACTGGACGTGGTCCAATGAGCATACTTTGCAGATTGCTGCGGTTAGTTCTGCGTCATGGTCCGACTGACTGGTATATTTCCGAAATATGGCTCCCAGGCCGGTGGCCCCTGAAGTGTTTGCGGTCAGGGCGGTTTTGGCTTGCTGCAGTTCGGTGTCGGTCGGCGTCAGCGCGCGGAGTCCGTTGTAGTTTAATGCAATCCCCGTGGCGGGGGTCTGGACTGGGGCGTCGTACGTTTCGGTCAGGGTATGTCGTAGCGCGGTATTAGTGGTCTCTAATTTCTTTTTAGTTACCTTGTCTACGGCCGGGCTGTCTGCCTTTGGAAAGTTCGATCGCCGTTTTGCGCTTTCTAGTTGCGCTTTGAGAGCGGTTTTTGTATTTTTCACGTCCGGCTGAGTCAATATTTTTTCCCAGACCGCGTCCGCTTCTTTTAATTTGGAGGTTTCTTCGGCGGTCAGCGGCCGTATCGAACCCAAGTCTTCCAGTCTTTTCACTTCAGCGGCCGCGTCGTCGAAACCCTTTTTCTTATCAGCAGGGATCTCCTCAGCCGTATTGGCACCGGTAGCTGCCGATAGCTCGGCTTCCTTCTTTTGCAGGCGCGTGTTCGCCTCTTGCAGCTGCCTCCGTAGATCCTTCGATTCATCACCAGAACTGGTCTTTGAATTTTGACTGGTCAAGCTGCCAGTGCTGCTACTCTTACTGAGCCTTTGTCCGGGGCGCTTCTTGTTGGTCTTCCCAGTCGCGAGCTGGTTAGTCGGCGAGCCTTTCTTTCTTTGGGGTCCTTTATGAGTCGCTGCTTGGTGCTGTGATTTGTTCTTAGGGGTTCCGCTCCGCCCTCTGCTCGCGCTTCGGCTTTTGCTCCTTTCTTTCCACGAAGCACTCAGGTCTTCAACACTCACAACCCCTAGCGCTAATGCACAAAGGCAACATATTAGCTTTTTCATTATTTTCTTCTCCCATATAATTATAAAAAAAACATATCATGATCGTACAATGAAAAGAAAAAGAAGTCAAGAAAAAAGTGCGTTTTTTTAAAAAAGATCACAAAGCATTCGCGTCAGAGAAACAATGAGTTAACCTCGTTCGCTCCATTTACAATGTTTTCGCACGTTTATTTTGCAAAAAACTTTTGGCTTTTTTATTAAATACGTACTTCAAAAGCGCACAACTCCAAAAGTTTTTTACGAAAATCTCCCGGATAGCAATCAACGACAATAAACAAATCAATATATTATCACAAACTATTTGTTCTTATTTAAAGCCGACGCATCTTCAAATATCTTGATGAATCAGTATCAACGCCAGCATTGCTGCGCCTCCTTACGGTCTAAACTTGATCCACAAAAGATTTACGCATAAGATCCCCCCTGTAATAGAGCACGTGCGTTTCATAAAATTTTTTAAATATTTTAGATATGAGAAGAGAGGGTTAAACAATTTTGCTAGAAAGAGGTAGAATTAATACGTTTTACTATCGGAGGCTAGAAGTGACAGCAAAAGAGAAATTTGA
>BNWK01000043.1 GCA_025998775.1 Alphaproteobacteria bacterium
CAACCATACTTTTCACCCATTATCTGAAGTAATTATTTCATAAAATGATTAATTTTTTCCTGGTTCCCTACGTCGCTACGCTCCTATGGATGACGAACGACACTGAAACTCTCGTCATTCAGAGGCCAGAAGGGCCGTCTGAAAGCAACAAAACAGAAAATCCAACGTCTCACTTTGAATGTGTATAAACTAACAGTAAAAACACTACAACAATGATTATACGTTTGATTGCGCACTAAGGGGCCATTATCCAAAAACATGTGGATCTTTTTACTGTTTGGGTATTGGCTTCTCACAAAACCAAAAAAATCATCCATAGATGCGCTATTGACAGTCTTGTAGTCCTTTTTATGAACCTTCATCTTTGCTAATTCTATGGCTCCAACGATGTTCATGCGAGTCCTGGACGCTGTAGTTTCAATTGTTTTGCCGGATCCTTTTCTGATCCAGCCGCAAGTGATTTTCGTCGCCATCGTCGGATGAACTGCATCCGAAAATAGCATCGGTTCGACTTCTGGAATCTCTTTTTTCAGCTTTTTGTATTCTTCTACAAAAGCAGCCTGCTCAACTGGATTCGCTTTCGCCGGCATTGGATGCTGCTTTATAAACGAAAAACCGTGACTTTTCAACCACTAGTCATGCCTGCAACCGTATACTCAATTCCGTATACCTCCTTTATGTAGGCAAAATATCAAGCGCTTTCAGATATGTACGCGATTCAAGATGCTTGATTAACTCCGATGATTGCTCTGCAGAAAGCTTGCTTTCAGAGCCTCCAACAACAATCGACAGCTTTTTATCTGATCGATATTCATCAACATGTTTGCTGACTGTCTCCTCATCTAACAACAGGACTTTTGATATCTCTCTGTAACTCCAGCCTGTATTCGACATCAATACCGCTTTTATACGATCAGCCGTGCGCCGATCCTTTTCGGTTCGGTGCCTCTGCTTCAGCTCTAACTCTTCTTCTTGCGTTAAAAAATTTTTCATAACATATCTATAACATATTTTTAGGCAATTTCCAAGCAATTATTCACGAGAGGTATATGCACGCTCGCCAGGCTCTCAGACCCCGACAGAATTCCATACATCTCGCGATATCGTCGTACGGAATGTTGCCTGCTTCCAACGCGAAAGAATCGGCTTCTGCCACTAATTCAATTTCGAGGCTCAATCACTTCACGCTTACGCATTCCGGCTCTCGTGCTCTCGGCCCTACGCTTAATCATGGCGTCGCCGCTTCTGATCCAAGGACTCGATACCTGGGGCTCGCTAGGCTTTCCAGAGCTGGGCTGCCTCCAGCTGTATCTCAGCAGCTTACAAATAATGCTCATTTCTGAGCTTTAAGTGAAAGTGACGTTCATTTCGTTCTCGCCACTTTGCAGGACGCACCGCGGCCTTGAATGTGCTTTAATTTAATGCAAAATACATGACACTTTGGGCTCGTCAACGAAATTTTCTCTCCAAATCTCCGATTATTCTCCAAACGAGCGGAACTGGAGAATCGTCTCCAAAATGCCTTGTTGCTCCTCGCGCAGAGATGTTCCATAAAATTTAGCTAAAAACTCGTGTGAAAAAGTTCGACCAAAAGCTCTGGAGTAGCGGTCGTTTCAGGGTTGGAAAGTGAAAATCACTTGTTCCGCTCACGAAATTTCGATGTGTTTTCAAGGAGTTGCTGAGATGTGCTTTAAAAATAGAAAAGTGGTGGCGGATGGGATACAGAAAACATGGTAGACTAAAATTTGGAGAGTTTTCTATCAGAAATAGCAGAATTTCTAAAATCTATAAACCGATTGATGGTGCAGATAATTTGTGGCAATATGATGGATATTGGCGCTTGATGGAGGATTTATGGATTTTTTGTATTATATTTTAGGCGGCATTGTACATGGTATTGCGGAATTCTTGGCCATCGATTCATCGGCTCATGTCGCAAGTCTCCAAATGGTAGACCTTTGTTATAATCAAACAGTTTGCATTGCTTTTAGTATTGGATCGATATTAGCGGCAATGGAATTTTGTCGGTCTTATGTATGGAGATTAACACTTGGATTTAAAGACGTTTTAGTTGTAAACAAAACTCAAAATAGAGATCTTTTTATTACATTAGCTCTAGCGACCTTGCCGGCCATTGTCGTTTTTGGAATAGCTGAGAGATGCTACTACGTGCATGTCGGCAGAATATGGCCTCTGTGGATATTTGGGCTATCGACAATATTTTCCGCTGTGATACTGTTGCTTTGCGATCGAACACAAATCCGTGATGGCGTGCATGAGATTTCCAGAAAACACGGTTTGATAGCTGGACTGATCCAGATGGCATCAGTTATACCAGGAATGAACGGAATGTGTCTAAGTTGGTCGGTTCTGCGCTACCACGGATACTCTCGCCAAGAGAGCTTTAGATATTCCTTGTTATTGTATATTCCAATTACCATCGGCATTGTTATATCTAAATGCACCGGCTACACTATTCACGATTTCAGAGACTGCACTATCGGAGCTGTTTCTTCATTTTTAGTCGCTTTTGCATCGCTCCATGCGATTACATATCTTTTAAATAGAAATAAATACACATTTGTTCCAGTAGCCATATATAAGATGTTTTTTGGAACATGTATTGTCATTCTTTGCATCATCGTATTTATGCGATCTGGCTATGTTTGGTGATTATCAGAGCTTCTGAATTTTGGCTTTTTCCTAGCGTCCTGGAGTTTTTCGGAAGACGTAAACATTTCTTCTTCCGCGTTCACTTCCAACTCCATAATCGATGGTTGCAATCGGCATTTTACAGTTCACGAAATCTCCGTATACGATTTTTCCATCATTGCATTCCTTCTTTATTTTTCCCTGTTGTTTACCGTTTCTGAACGTTCCTCTGTAGACTCCATCTGGACACGTTCTCTTTCCTTTTCCGTTTTGCCAGCCTTCTATGAACTCTCCTTCGACGATACTTCCATCAGGATATGTGAGTTTTCCTTTTCCCTGTATTTTAGCCAATACGAAATCTCCCTCGTAGACGGTTCCGTCCGGGCATTTCATTTTTACTTTTTGATGCGGACCACCTCTCCACCAATCTCCTTCGTAAATAGTTCCATCGGGATATAGCTTTTTTCCTTTTCCATGCGGCCAAATATCGGTGTATTCTCCCTCATAGATGATGCCATCAGCATATGTTATCCTTACTTTTCCGTACGGTACTCCACACATAAAATCCCCTTCAAAAACACTGCCATCTGCTTTGATTCCCTTTCCTTTTCCGTGCGGCAGCCCATCTATAAAATCCCCCTCATAGACACATCCATCTGAGTACGTATATTTTCCCTTTCCGTGTGGAACATTTTTGGCGTTGATTTCGCCGGTATATTTTCCGTATTCACAATGAAGGTTGCGGACTGGAGATCTATCATTGGTAGGATCAGTGCATCCTCCCAGCAGCAAAAAAAGAATAAGCGTTTTTTTCAATGTCATAATAACCACCTTCTTACTACAAGCACCAGAGTACCATTCTCGTTTCAGTTTTTCTATGGTAACATTCCGGAAGTTTGTGAGAAGAAGAGATGCGAAATTTATTTAAGATTCTGATTATTTTTGCAGTTTTAAGTGCAGATGCACTGTTCGCTGGAACATCGAAGCCATCTCCACAAAGTGCTCCGAAGATAAAAACCAAAAGTCTTATTTCACCAATAGGTAACGATTGGCAAAGTGAAATTTATTCCTTCATCCAGGAGTATATTTTAGATAGGAATAAAGATAAATATTATACGGAAGACCCTCAGGAACTTGTTAAACGCGAACTGGAAATCGAGCATGAAAATCGCAAAAAAACAGAATATACACCAATGAAACCTCGTTATGCTTGTGTTATGGAAATGGAGATGTCTGATATCTTGCGTGTTTTGTGTCGTGCGAATCCTTGGTGTTACGAGATAACGCTTTTTACAAAAAATGGAGTAAGTTTTGCAACATCTAGCGATTGTGCACATCCGGTCTTCAAAGAAGACCAAGATGATGTATATGAACATCTTGGTTTTCTATATCCAGATCCAAGCAAATACGTGAAAACGAAGAGATTAACCCGCATAAGTGATAATGCGACATATTTTAGAATCACCAAAGCTATATATTTCGATAAGACAAATGGAGGTATGTATTTTTTGAAAAAAAATGATCCGCAAGATGAGATTGTCGGATATATTTCCTACATAGTTCATCCGGTATATTTTGAAATAGGCGACGATGATTATGAAAAACTCATGGCGAAATATGGCTTGAAATGAGCTCATTGTAAAAATGGGTATGCAAAAAATGCAAAGTAAAATTAGTATAGTAGGTCTCATACTTGCAGTAATCACAGTTTTTCTTCTGAATTGGTGCGACTCTACACGTTTTGTCTTATTTTTGTTATTGACGATTGTTTTTTTGACTGCGTTCATTTATTGCATCTATGAATCGAGTTTCAAAAATTCGCCAAACAAACTGCGTCCAGGAAGAATGAAAAAAGGTATTTTTATTATCGGATCACTCATCTTTGCGATTGTTTTTTCGATTTTTGCCTATGCTTTCTCTCCAAAATTTGGATATTCGTCATATGTAGATTGGCAAAATGGAACGCAGCGGCTAGAACGAATGAAAAAATCCCCCTATTATAAACTTGATGATTCTGGCGCAGGAGAATTTCAAAATATTCGTCCATTAATTACAAGTACATCGGTGAGTATTTTGGAAAGGCTTAAGCAACTATTGAAGCTCGTGAAAGAACAAAAAAACGCAGAAACGATTCCAACGCAAAAAACAGACCTTATCACGTTAGATAAGGAAGCTGACGTGCTTGTTTGGTTCGGACATTCTTCATGTTTTATTCAAATCGAAGGCAAGCGTATTGTTGTGGATCCTGTTTTTTCCGAAGTTTCCTCACAGTTTCCGTTTTTCCCGAAGGCGTTTCCGGGATCCAATGTGTACAAAACCGAAGATATTCCCGAAATAGACTATCTCATTATAACACACGATCACTGGGATCACCTCGATTATGAGACAGTAATGGACTTAAAGTTTAAAAACGTCGTTTGTCCTTTGAGCGTCGGAGCTCATCTTGAGCGCTTTGGGATTGATCCTGCGATCATTATCGAAATGGATTGGAATGAAAACATCAAAATTGGTGAGAATTACAGCATCCATTGCTTTCCAGCAAGACATTATTCGAGACGTGGCATCAAAAGAAACCAAACGTTATGGGCGTCATTTCTTATTGAAACTCCAACGTCCTTCAAGATTTTTATCGGTGGAGACGGCGGCTACGACTCTACTTTTGCTGAGATTGGAAAGAAGTTTGGCGGGATTGATCTGGCCATTTTAGAAAACGGAAAGTTTAACGAGCCTTTGAGCTGGCATATGCAGTCTGAAGAAACAATTAAAGCAACAGAAGATTTGAAAGCAAAGGCATTACTCCCTGTCCATGTGGCAAAGTTTAAGCTTGCTTCGTCAGATTATCCATGGTATTTTCCGCTCGACAAGATTTTCGAACTTTCGAAAAATAAAAACTTTAAGCTTCTTACACCAATGATAGGACAGAAAATTGAGCTAAAAAATGCCAATCAAAAATTTAAAAAATGGTGGAAAAAATAAACTTTAGCTTTCCTTTGTCAGAGCATTCTCCAATATTTTTTGAATTTCCTTGTTCTTTTGCTTTTTTGCGAGACTTAATGGCGTTTCTTGATAGGAGTTTACAACATCGACTTTTGCGCCATTTTTCAACAGAAGTTCGACCATTCTTTTGCAATTGGCACGGACTGCGCAAAGCAACGGCGTATTACCGTATTTTTCAGTAACGTTCACTTTTGCGCCATGATCTATCAACAATTTTGCAATTTCCAAATATTCATCCCCACGATTATATTGTACCGGGTGATATTTTCCACAACTGGCAGCAGACAATAGAGGAGTAACGCCCCAGCTATCGCTAGCTTCTACGGAAGCTCCGTATTTTATCAACAGTTGAACCATCTCTGACCTACCATACTTCGCAGCCATATGTAGCGGCGTAACGTCGCCTTTTCCGGCAATTTCAGGATTAGCTCCATTTTTGAGAAGCGTTTCCGCTTTGCCGACATCCTGTTCATATGTAGATGAAGTTAAGGCTGTTCCATCGTGAAATTCATTAATATTAGCGCCATATTTCTTTAAAATTTCGATCTCTGGATCAGCAGAACCATGTGGAAAGTAATAATTTGAAAGAGCGGTTAGTCCATTGGAATTTTTCGCATTGACATCTGCTCCGGATTTTAGCAGTTTTTCAATGTCATTACTGTTCATATGGCCAATACGATGCATATCAGTGTTGCCATCCTCGTCTTTGTGATTAATGTCTGCGCCATGTTTTTTCAGCAGAGCAATCATTTTGTGATTATTCTGAAAAATTGCTTCCGCTAATGCTGATCTTACATATACCGTATCTGTTGAAAGGAGACCATGTGGAGATGCTCCATTTTTCAAAAGAAGTTCGACAATATCATAGTGGTTTTTTAAAACTGCATATCCAAGCGGTGTTGTATGATAACAACTTTTTTGCGCATCTAAATTAACTTTTTGAGCAATCAATGATTTGACGACGTCTATTTTTCCTTCATAACACGCCTCATGCAGAGGTGTTGTATCTGAAGATACAATTGCATTTTGCTCTTGAGGAACTTCTTCTAGATTTACTGCTTCTACGCGATTCTCACATTTGCTTCGAAACGGCACTTTTCGCGATTCATGTAGAATCCATTGCTTTTTTCCCGGAATAAATTTAAAAACTTTTTCGTCATCCTGATACCAAAACGTAATTGTCCATTTGTTTGGATCCCATTTGTAGTAGTATTTATCACAGCAATCTATTGCAAAACTATTTCCCATAACAGTTTTGGTGGTATCCCACTTATAGTAATATTTCCCCCAGAGATCAGCTGAAAATTTGTTTCCATTAATCATTTTGTGCCTATCGCTTTCTCCAATACAAATCTCCTCAATGCCTCCGTTTTTGTTAACATAGAATGTATGGACATAGCGACGACGGCAGCATCCCGGCGGCACTATCAACAGTATGCGTCCGGAGAAATTATTGCCGGACAATACTTCCACATCAGGAACAGCATACTGAAAGGATTTCGAATCGAATAATTTCGCGTATAACGCCATAGCAATCGCCGGAGAAAACGATTTTTTCTCGATGGATTCAGCTATACGTTTATCCAAAAAATCTGAATATAGAGAGAAAAAACTGGTGAAGAATTCCGCATAGGCGTAACTCAAAAGATTGCAACCTTGACCTTTGTAACCGCCGCTGCCAAATGCACAAGTTTTCAATAGCCGCAACTCTTCCAGAAGTCGTTGTTCTCGCCACCCGAAGTGACCACGAACACAGTTTGGCCAACCTTTGACGATCTGCGAAAGATCCTGATATGCTCTTATGCACTGCATAAACCGTTCTGGCTCTAAAGATCCATGATCACCAAAAAATCCCCTATCACCAAATAATTCGTACTCACATGTCGCTAAAATCTTATCCATATGCTTCTTCGACATTCCATTTTCAGAACTTTGCTCCAGTAACTCGATGAGATGAACGTATGCTTTTTGATCTTCAACATAATATTGATCTTTTTCGGCAGCATTCTCCATCTGAGAACAGCCACACAAGAAAATTAACAGTATTAAAAAAAGATTTTTCACAAAACCATCTCATCATTGCATTTTTCCATTATAAACTATGAGAAGTTAAAAAAAGATGTAGAACTTGTATCCGGTCAAGTTAAGAAAACGGCAACTCAGTCGCTAACAGCTACGAAAAATTTCATAGCTTTGGAGGCATTAAAAAAACAATAGGTTAGGGAGCTGTTATCTGCCTGCGCGAAAAAAAACATTCCGCTTTTCCGTGAAGTTATAGCCCTGTCCGATTGGGTATCTGTAATTAATATCGCCCATTAGATATAGTACATTTACGCATGTCGAGAGAATGCTCGCAAAGGCAATGAAAAACCCGCTCGCAAAAGTGGTAAAACTCTGCATACGCGGTTGATTCGATTTCACAAAATACGATCAATTTTTATGTGATGTCGGATCTGAATTATCCGGTGACATTTCCAAACCGAAAACTGTGATGATAAATTGAGAAATATATTTATCAAAGCTGAGTGTCTGTAAGGCCAACTTGACGATCCGAGCCGAACTGGTGTTTTTTCAACGATGGATCAAATTTGTATATTTTTCAACCTCTCTTTCGCGTAGGAAAACATGATTCGCGGCATGCTTTTGTGATGTTCCAGAAGAAAATTTATCAGTACTTCTTCGTTTCGTTTTCCTACTTCCCGCAACATCCATCCGCAGGCTTTGTGAATTAGATGATGCTCATGATTTAAAAAATGCTCGGTCGTTTTAGCGTCAGATCAAACGAATCTTTTTTGATGAACGAATAGGTGGAAACAACGGCAATTCTGTTGTCCCAAAGCAACGACGATCGAGCCAATTTCCAAAATATTTCATCTGACTCATTAAAATATGCGCTCACTATTTTGTAGCAGGACAAATCAACCAAATCCCAGTTGTTTACATACTTTGTATTTGCAAGATAAACGTCCACGATTGCTTTCTTGGAGTCTGCATTTGCTTTTTCGAATTTAGAAATCATAATCATTAATGCAACAAGTCGGATTTCGTGAATCTCCGAATGAAGCAGTTCGATCACATATTCCATTGACGCAATCATGAAATATTTTTGGGATATTTTCCGCAAATCAGGAACTCGACATCCGATAACGATATCGCCTTGTCCATATCCGTCTTCCGAATACTACTGCTTTCCGTATGGATCAAAATTATATCGTTTCCACGAGAGTTTTCTGCCTGATATTGTTTTTGGCGAAATTTCTGTTTATGTTTTAGATAGTTTATACAAGAGGAACATATGCATAAGACAGACCTAACAAAGGCTATCTTTAATCGTCTAAGAATTTTATGTACCTCTTTCTTGCGGTATCTTCATAATTTCCAACTTGCGTTACGCAATCACAAATTTTTGAGTTGTACATTATTCGCTGCAATGGTAGTCATTGCATTAGGAGTTCTACTGGGTTGCGGAATTTGGACTGTGCCGGAAGATGATGAAATCGTGGATTACTACTTGAACAAGATTGAAGAGACCGCAAATTACAAAATGCCTCTTATCCAGCGTGAAGAAATACACCGATTTTTGAAAGAGAATCTGCTTTGCGATGAAAAATTTACAAACAAAAAAGAAAATACACTTCGTGATATATTAAAAGACAGAGGCGTAAAATTTGTTACGTATCCTGGAAATATGTCGGTATCAAATTCATCGGAATACCATCTTTCGAAATTTGGACAGATTAAGCGAGAATTTATTGAAAAATCTCAGTTTGAAGTTTTCCCGGACACAGAATGGGCCTTTATTCTGCATTCTTGGGAAGACGCATTTTCCGACGGCGTTTGTGAGTGGTGGAATTTGGTGCCAACTCCTCCGATTAAATTGCGCAACAAAACCGCGTTCATTTACTACGATTGTCTTAGAAATCCATCTCCATTGTGGAAACGTATACATAGGCTCTCGCACAAATATCTGAATTGGCTAGTCACTGCGATAAACGACTTTAGTGTTGCTTTTCATACCATATAAAAAAGAGCAATGTTGATTCTTACATAAAACAAGTTTGCCATAAAATGCTTCTTTCTTTTTAGTAGTAAATGGACTGCTTATTGCTCAGCGCTGGTGCGATGAAAATGAGATTCCGCATGTTGTTAAAAAACATGATTAGACTAATTTTCTTCTCAACTTTCTTTCCATCAGCGGATTAAATGTACTCCAGAATGTGCGTTTCTTCTTGTGTTTCTCTTGAATTTCTCTGAAGTATTCGTCATGATTTTTGCGTTCTCCAAAGTCTGTTATTTGAGAGCTTAATTCATAGCAAGCGATGAGATCTTCTGCTGCGTATTGGTAATATTTTGACGCCACTCTATTCAATACATATTCCAAAAGTTTGCGATATAAAATTGTAGAAGCCAAAG
>BNWK01000044.1 GCA_025998775.1 Alphaproteobacteria bacterium
TCTCTGTACTGGGTCTCTTATCTTAGCCGCTTCTGCGAGTTTCTCCCTAAGCCACATATTTGCAGTCACTTCGCTATTAAGATCGGGGTTGTGCGCAATTCCGAATTTGCCAGTAATCGTCTTAAAAGCATTCATTTCTGCCTCCGTACTCCTGACACCTCCTCGCTGTGTATCGAGAACTTTCTTGAAAATTTCCTCGGTGGTCCCAGCTTCTCTTGCCAATTCCGCAATAGTTTTTCTCCTAACAAGTGGCGCTGTTCCAGTAATACCACTAAGTAAGCTCGCTCGTGTGGGATCAGCGGAAGCACCCGCACCAGCTCCCGCTCCTCCTCCGATTCCCGGTGTTGTTATTCCGAATGGGTTTACGGTTGGAACTAACGATAAATCAGTTGACATGTATCTTTTACAACTGATAAAAAAATCGAAACGCAAACTTTTACAACCAATAAAAAAAGACAGCGACGCAACATGCTAACTGAGTACGTGAATAGTAAAATACACCGGGTTATCGAAAAAGTAGATAAATCAGAGCAGCTTCAGAGCGTGATCGACCCTGAGCTCAATTTCCGACGAAATTCAATAAATCTCTACATAGGGCGTAGAGGTAGTGGAAAAACCTTTAATGTATTACGAGAATTGATCAAACTCTCTCAACTACCGGACCGGGGAGGATTTAATTCATTTATTTACTGTACAGACAAGACCAACGATTCCACCGTAAAGGATTTGCTTCCACTCATTAAATTAAAGACGCGTATTGTAAGTTACGCTGATATGCTAACGTTTATGAAGGGACTAATTGATGCGAAAATGGCGTACGAACAAATTATCGAGAAAAACTTAACTACCGAAGTGACCGACCGATGTAAAAAAGATTTGTTGAAAGCCGTTGATGTGACCCATTTTGGGGACCGCACCCCCGGCACGGTAGTACTGTACGACGATGCTATTAATATCTTCAAAAGTATGAAAAACAAACCATTGCTTGACCTCTTGCATCAAAATAGACAACCAAAAATAACGTATTTCTTATGCATGCAAGATGGGTTTGCACTCCCTCCACAGGTGAAGAGGAACCTAGATACCTGCATACTTTTCGGTGGATTCAACTATTCACAAATGCTCAATATACTACTTCGACAGCTGAATTCCTCATCGACGGATAACAACGAACTTGGAAGGATTTACAGGAGTCTGACAAATCGCGAAGGCATTATTTTCGATTACTTACCGGACGAAACAGTGGTGAAGATTCTCGACTCCTGATTATATGCAAAAATCTAAGCTAATGTTATACTGTTTTTGTAGTATGACTTTGAAATTCGAAGTAGTGAAATCTCTTGTTCGATTCAATATTACTCCAGTGATTTTGTAGTACAGCGGATTAGTACAGGAGCATTTTCGGCAATTCACAGTCACTGGCTCCTTGTCAATTTCGACCTCATTTACCTCAGGTTCTAAGCACTTTATAATATTGATCAAGTGTTGTTCCCTCATGACAATATTTTTTCCACGATCGACAATATTGCAAATAAGTTCATAATCGTTGAGGAGTAATTCTGTTTGGTATTCAATTAATAAGTCCTTAAATTTCTCAATAATGCACGCGGATGGAGACGTAATTGGCATTTCGGTGGCACTTTTTACCGGACTTTTCACGGGACTGCGCGATTGTCCACATTCTATTGCGCGAATTGGACTAATAGTTCTCGGCGACCATGTCGACTGTAGCGTAGCTCCCGGTCTTGGTGATCGATCCCCATCAAGGTAATTACTAACTATGATGGAATTTGTGTTTGTGCTCGTGTTCTCCAATTGGGTTGATTTTTGTTTTTGAAGTTTAAGCTCGAGACTTGGCGCTAATGTACTAAGTGACATTTGATTGCGGTAAAAATAGTCAATAATGACCACGCGTTCGTGTTTACGCCGATTCGGTAGTAGGGTCGACCCACATGAGTAAGTCAATTTTATGGGCATTTATTGTCAGTTTTCTCTTGTCTTTTGCTCGAAGAAAGTAGTGGTGGTATTCCGGTCTCTTGGTCTGCAATACTAGTGATCTGTATTGATCTTTATTAACTCGCTTATATAAACGATTATTCATAATAAAAACAGGATTGAATAACTCCACCCCCCTTAGTGTATTTACCTTCTTTGGCTCATCGGTGACAGTAATTATTTCCCCTTTTTAATGTGCCATTTTACAGCAGATAAAAATTTGAAATGTAAAAAAATCGTCAGCGTATTTATTTTTGTTTCATTGATTATATTTTTTTAATGACAAATAAAATCATGGTCGGCATCTACGCAAAAATCAAAAACGGTCTCAATTGGATAAAAAATAAAGGTGCAAAATACGTTGCTCCTGTCGTTGGTGGATTGGGAAATATCGCAAATTCAGACCTGATCCAAGGAGCTGCCAGTTTCCTTAATCCTTATCTCAATACAGTTGTGCCTGGGTTAGGGACAGGTATAAGCACAGGCCTATCGTTGATTGGTAAAGCGGGTGATATAGCAAGTGGTCTCGCTGCTCATTACGACAAATTGGGAGAAAATTTCAGCTTTTCTGACATGTACAATAACGTCAGATCGGGAAAGTATAGTCGAAAATCTAAGCTTAAGGATAGTATTGGACTAGCAAAAAGGCCTGATGAATTGCATCCACTTATAGAGCTAAAATCGTTACCAGCCCCGGATGATCTAAACGATACGTACCCCAGGGGTGGTGGTCCAATCGTTGAAGAAATAGACTAAATAATACGTAAATGGTACATAAGTGGTACATAAATGATGCATAAAAAGTACAAGAATGATATATGTAACGTTTCAAAAACTACCAGGCGGACGCGGGTCGCCGAAACTTTCATCAGTGATATTATTTTTTTATCTGATGTAAAATACAATGCAGAACAATCTTCACAAGATTCTGGCTTTAAACGAAATTGGATCTGTCAATGAATTGCTCCAGAAATTCGACCCTAAATTAGGAGTCGTAGAGGGGATTGGTAAGTACTCGTATTTATCAGTCGAAAGTACATCCCCCAAACCGTACACACAACCGACTGAAATAGTGATTCCATTGACAAATAGTAACGTAGATATAGTTGAATTTCACCGCTCCTTCTTCACTTTGTTTATAGACATATGCCTAAATGTATGGGTACCTGATAATAATTTCGACCAATTTTTCCTAGCTGGCGACGATGTTGGCCCTGGATATATGGCAACATGGACCGAATATCTTGAAAATCTCGACTTATTCTTTATTGGATTCAAAAATGCTACCGACTGCATTGATTCTTATAAACTACAGCATAATGGTGTAGATATTGGTACCACGATGCAGAATCGCGCTTCAATTGAGTCATTCTTGTACAATCAAATGAAACCGCAAATTGAAAAATCGAACAAACACGGCTCATATTCGTTGTGGGAAGATGTAGTCAAGGGTGATGAGAGTGTTTGTGGGGTATATTTTACGTACGCCGAACTGAAAAAACAACTAACAGCGGACAATCACAGAATTCGTGTCCAATTTCCTGTAACAATTGGTTTTGATATGCTGCTTCCATTGCAAGGTTTTAACCTTTTCCCCAATGCATTATTTGGTGATCTTTCGCTTGTTATTAAGATAAATCCGAATGCGCTTGTGTGGGCTAGTACGGATCCTCAGCGATATTTACTCACTCGTGTGCAGAGCGTTTGGGCGCATGCTGCCAATCGAGATGGGTGTTTCTATGGAGCAGAGACTACCTGCCAGCACTTGGAACAGATACTTACGGCCCGCAATTTCAGTCATAGATTTACTCAAATGCGTACTGATGGAATTGCAAGAGGTCATATTTACAGCGTTGATCATGACGGTGGTGTAGGATCGGGAAGCTATGTTTGTGTGCCGATGCGAATGGATCCTGATTGTACGATTACACGATCGGCTGTGTCAACGATTATGGGATTCTCGCTCAAAGATTCGGTGAAGCAAGCGTTGGCGCAATACTACTCAAATATTCCGTTTGTGGTCCCTGGCGAGCGTATTTTCATTCAAGCTTTCAGCACTGGACCGTCCGCTAGTGGGCTCAATAGTTCTATGAATATACCTTTGATCAACGCAAAAGAGATAATTGGATTATTCCCACGAACCCCTAACTATCTCACTTGCTTCAGAAATCCTGAGTATCATCATTTAATGTTGACTTTATTGAATCGTAATTTCCCGCAGAAAGGATGCAACAGCAACAGTACCGAATTCTATCGAATGGAGTTAGAATCTTGCAATCTTGATACAATTTTATGCCCCACACAATCATTCGAGAACAGTTATTTGAAAAAGGCTTGCCCTTACTTCCCCATGCGTCAGAGATGCTCGGAGGATGATACCGATTTTCTTATGATATTTAATCTTGAACGCCAGTCATCAAACGCATTCTTCGCCGACCCAGTCAATAGTACAAATGAATCCATAACCTTGACTGGTAGTCCACAATCGCAGGGAATTGGAGATGGTGAGATAGGGAAAGGAGGTGATGTCTATTACTACTTGAATGCAGAAGATGATCAAAAAGATGATGAGGCTCATAAGAATCATACTGCCCCCATTCTCGCAGTTGTTTCGGACACATTTTGGATGTTTAGCACGACTGAGAGACCTGTGTATGAGGTGGCAGCAGGGTGGAATGAGACACTGGCTAAGCATTATCCTGATGTTTTGAGAAGGTTGGGTGGGTCTGCGTAAACGTTTATGACCTTTCGTTGATGATATTTTTACCCTAAAGCGTTGACGTTTTTTACGCTGATGTAAAGCATGGTTGGTCAGTACAGTAAAAATAACCTGTTAATCAGATCATTAAGACATAAGTATCCATACGATGTGGATTTGACACTAAAGAAACCCAAGATAGTTTATAACATATCCACCTTGGCGCTTTCTCCAAATGCTATAAAATCGTTCCTAACGGATACTCCTAAAGCACGATCAGACGTAAATTGGGATCGAGCAAATGATTCAATAACGAAGATAAAAGACGTAAACAGTGACATAAATTCCGCTGCATCGGTTGTCTCAAAAGCATCAACCGCAGTTGATATGGCAAAGAAGATTGGAATTGGTGTTCCGTCCTCGGTCTCATCGTTAGCAACCACCGCAAGTGAAATAGGTAATGCTGCCGGCTCTGTTCTCGGTGCTGTCGGAGCTGCGGCGTCGGGTGTTGGTCTGGCATTCGATATTGCAAATGCTAAAAAGGAAGGAAAAGTTACGTTCGATAACGCGATGAAAATGGCTGACGACGGTACAGGAATAGTCGCTGGAATTGCATCCATGTTTCCCGGACCTGGTACAGCGATTGGGGCGGGGCTTAATATCGGTGAAAAAATCGTGACTGGAGGTTTTAAGGCGGCCCACGCAGTGAAAGAAGAAGAGAAAAGAGAAGGTGTAAAGCATTTAAAACCCGGGGTATGGATGAGTACAGTGTTAGGAGAATTCGCTCCAAAATGGTGGACGTTGAACGTCGGAAGTAAAGAATGGAAGCAGTATTGGAAAGATGATAAGGCTAAGAAAAAAGCGGAGGCTGCGGAGAAGAAGAAAGAAAAAGCCAAACAAAAAGCAGAACGAAAGGAGATATGGAAGCATGGGACAGCAAAGGAAAAGGCAATGGACTTCTTTTTCGGCTAGATCGCAATTTTTATCGCTCAAAAAATGACTGTGGTTCAAAAGGAGTACCTCACTGTAACGTCCAAACCCAAAGTCTGGGATACAAGCAAAGGAGATGTTCCTGACCCCGATGATCCATTTCCTCCGGATCCCTACTATCCATTCACTCCACCCGATACACCACCGACTGCTACTCCCGACGTTGATCAAATAATCCTCAACTCAAACGCTGTAGCGAAGTGTGTATTGCCAATGTGGTTCATAAATGCTCCCATAAAATATAAGAAAATTATTCGTGTTTTGGGAGCAACGGTAAACCAAATCAGTATAGATGAAGATGGTCAATTAACACTGATCGAATCTCCTGTCGGTCCGGGTTACAGAGTTTTCAGTAATGTTGCATCCAACTCACCAAATGTAATGATCTCAAAAAGGAGTCCAAGCCATAATGGACCAAATGCTAAAGACTTGCAAACTGTCATCGGAAAAGAAGGATTTGTAATGATGGTTAATAATTATAACAGTGTCAAAGAATTCGATGTCACTATGGACAATTTGAGAGAAATGACCTTTTATATTCGCACCTGGAATGGGTACACCGATCAGCGAATGCCAAGTTATGTCGATTTTATTTGTGAATTAGAGTTGCTGTTGGTAGACGATTCGTGATTTTTTATTTTTACTTAAATGACTTATGAGTACTTCAGAGAATACGGTCCACGTTACGTCGAATCCATTAATGGAAAAACTGGTGTGGTAAGCATCAAAGGATCTGACTCAGTTTTAGTTAAAAAGGGAAATGATGGATCTCTCAAGCTGGAAGTGCATCCGGATATCGTTAGCGGAATCGGTCCGGGTGGCGATATAACAATTGAAGAAGAGGTACATCCCGTATCTGTAGCACAGGCACTGGACAAAGTGTACGTTTTAAACGGTCATCTTGGTGAGGGTTTAGGTAGTATTTGTTTAGGTAGTAATAGTACTACCGCAGGTGAAAATAGTATATGTTTAGGAAATGTAAGCACCGCAAGTGGTTTACGCAGCATTGCAGTTGGTCAGGAAAACAGTGTAACTGGTTCTACCGCAATTGCCATGGGGCGAGGTAACAGTGTTACGGGTGATTCCAGCGTTGGGATAGGTCAATCAAACGATGTGAGTAATCATCACAGCTATGCATTTGGGTACATTAACGAAGTTCCAGCAAGCGAATGCGTCGCAATTGGGCAAAGGAATGGAGCAGGGGGACAGCGAAGCTGTGCCTTGGGATACCAAAACAACGTCTCGTCAAGATATGGTATTGCCCTTGGTCAGGATAACGTTGTGAGTGGAGAATACAGCTCTGCTTTTGGTTTCATTAACGATGTTAGCGGGAGTAATACTGTTGCGATTGGGAGGGAAATTGTAACTGACGTAAATGGTATGATTATTATCGGAGGTCCATCACAGCATACAAAAATCACAAGGACCTTAATGGTGGGTAACGAGGTGCAGCCTGATTATGAAGGACCAAATGCCATTTTTGGGTCGGAGACATACATTGTTGGTAATGAGTTCCGTGCTATTTCACAAGACACTTTTGGTACAGGAACAGCTAATTATGGTAGTTTGCTAACGAATGAGACCGACAAACCCCGTTTTACCAAACGATCATTCGCTGAAGGAATAGAAACTGGTCTTTACTTATCAAATGCCAATAACGTTCAAGCGATAGAAGAAGCAGTCTTGTATTCTCAACGTTCTGTTGAAAACGAGGACGCAACTCAGCAGCAATTAACCGTAGCTCATGACTCAATTAATGTGGGCAATAGGGAAGGAATGGATGCAATATTCGTAGTAAACGGAAAAGCAACAATTGGTAATAGTACCCGAGATGGAGCATTAGAAGTTCTCGGTGAAGCAAGGATGGGAAGAAATGGCACCAATACAGTAAATCTCCGCGTATATGGAAAATCAGATATTCCTGGTTATCAGAAAATAGTGGATCCAACAACAACGGCACAAGAGACAGGTGAATCTTATTTTGGTAAAAAAGTCTACATCAAAACATAAGAAGGTTATATTACCATTCCTGGAGTAACCGAAATTGCCACATTTTTTCCTTCGCCAGACTCAATGTTTATATCAGTTGGTGGGTATATTCAAATGTCTGAACAATTCCAACGCCCTATCCCATTTTTTGAAGCAAGCAATTCAAAATTTCTTATATCAAAATTTGCTGATAAGCTACAATTCGATTTTCAATCATCAGAATCATCACCTGGACGTGAAGTCAAGGTTTGGGTGAAGTACGCAGACGATTAGAACCGGGACGGCGTCGAAGCGGGACGAATCAACAACCAACTGGAATCAGAGGCTGGCGTTGATGCCATATAGTCAGAATTTGATGCTGAATCCGAATTTCCTATTACTAAGTTCTGGTTTTGCTTGGTTACTAAGGTATTTCAAAAAAGTGAGTTGTCCCTGTTTGCGTCGATGCTTGGACGAAAATCGTTGAAAACAGACCTCGGTCCAAACTCAAATTGGTTGGAAAATGAGGCAAATGGGATGAGGATGAATAAGAAACGTGGACGGTATGTGGATTTTGATGGAAATCGAGGGTTGCGGCGATGTGGGGATGTTGGTGTAGGAGGGCTTATTTTTGGGCTAAATGGGACGAAAATGGAGCTGTGCCGACCTCGGCGCAAAACACTACAATCTATATACTACTCATTTTCGTCTATTTGAATCTGATTTACCGTTGCCCCCAACACTCGAATAATTTTCCTGTACTTCTGTGGAGAATTTATGAACCACATTGGTAGCACGCATTTTGCTACAGCATTAGAATTAAGGATTATTTGATCGACATCGGGAGGAGCAGTCGGTGGCTCCGGCAAAACAGGTGTGGGTGGATCGACAGACAAATCAGGATCGTCGGGGTCAGTCGGTGGTGGATCAGGTGGAGTAAATGGATAGTACGGATCAGGTGGAAATGGATCGTCCGGATCGGGGACGTCTCCTTTACTTGTATCCCAGACCTTCGGCTTTGACACTACAGTAAGGTATTCTTTTTTGACTACTGACATTTTATTGGTATTAAAAATCTACTTTCCGAAGAAGAAATCTAATGCTTTATCCTTTGCTGTTCCGTGCTTCCATATCTCCTTACGTTCTTCCTTACGTTTTGCCTTTTCCTTCTTACTCTGTTCTGCTGCTGCTTTTTTCTTCGCTTTATCATCTTTCCAGTACTGTTTCCACTCTTTGCTTCCAACATCTAACGTCCACCATTTTGGAGTGAATTCTCCTAACACTGTGCTCATCCACACGCTTGGCTTCAATTTCTTCACACCTTCTCTTTTCTCTTCCTCCTTCACGGCATGATAAGCTTTAAATGGAGCAGTAACGATTTTCTCACCGATACTCAGTCCAAGTCCAATAGCCGAGCCAGGACCGGGAAACATTGATGCGATTCCCGAGACAACACCGGTTGCATCATCCGCTATTTTCATGGCATTATCGAACGTCACTTTTCCTTCCTTCTTTGCATTTGCAATATCGAACCCAAGACTGACACCACTTGACGCAGCACTAACTGCTCCGAGGGCAGGTCCAGCTGCTTTGCCTATCTCAGTTGCGGTGGTTGCAACACTTGATAAAGCTGACGGAACACCAACGCCATACATTTCTGCCAACTCAACTGCATTAGAAGCTTGTGACGCTAAACCTGAAACGACGCTGGCACCAGTGTTTATATTGCCTACTGTGTCTGAGGCATCTCTTTGGTCAGCATATTTGCTACGATTTAAGGTCTGAGTCGGGGTTTTAGTTGGTGATGTCCCCATTAATGAAACCATCCCTGGTGGCAATCCCAATACGGATTCATTGTAAGCTATCAGCGGTTTCTTCAGCGTCATTTCAACATCATCGTATGGGTATTTTCGCTTTAAACTCCTAAGTACTAAGTTATTTTTACTGTACTGACCTGGCATATTTACTCAAAAATAAACTTCTTTTAGCTCGATCCGGCTAATCGTCTCAGGACCTCAGGATAGTGTTTATTTAAGGTTTCGTTTAAGCCAGCTGCGATTTCATAAGTGGGTCTCTCTGAAGTACTGAACAACCAAAATGTGTCAGAAACAATAGCCAAAATCGGGGCTGTGTGATTGTGGTGTTCCTCATTATCCACCGTATCACCCTCAGCATTAAGATAGAAGTAAGTATCTCCTCCAGTTTTATGCTCGGAATCCTCAATACCCTGCACCTGTGGGCTCCCAGTCAAAGTTATGGATTCGTTGCTTGAATTAACAGGATCA
>BNWK01000045.1 GCA_025998775.1 Alphaproteobacteria bacterium
CGCCAAAGCTATTTATCAACTCAAAATCAACGGTCTCTGGCATCGATCCGAAATGACAAAAAAAACTCAAGGAATCTTTAAGAAAATTGACGTAGGCGACCTAACTTGATGCGGAGTTAGGGATTAATATTTAGCTATAAAAATTACAAAAAAAACCGAGCTATTCTTTTCACAATTCCTGCCAGAATTCTTTTACTTTCGAAAAAAAACCTGATGATTGCGGATGTGAGTTATTTTCTGTATCAAATTCCGCAAGCAATTCCCTCTGTTTTTTGGTGAGATTCACCGGAGTTTCTACCCGAGCGTGAATCATCATGTCTCCCCGCATAGTGCTCCTGATAATGGTCATTCCCTTGTTGCGCAGCTTCATGATATTACCCGATTGCGTACCGGCTGGTATTTTCACTATAGCTTTTTTCCCATCTATTGTGGGAACCTCGATATCTCCGCCCAGTGCGGCTGTAATTATTGATATGGGAACATCGCAGTTGATGGTGCTGCCTTCTCTTCTGAAAAGTTTGTGTGGCTTTACAGAAACGAAAATATAAAGATCTCCGGAATTGCCGCCTCGTATGCCAGCTTCTCCCTCTCCAGATAACCTTATTCTTGCTCCGTCTTCTATTCCAGCTGGGATTGATACACTGATGTTTTTTGTCGTTCCAACTCGGCCGGCTCCACGGCATTCGCGACAGGAGTTTTCAATTATGTGACCAGTTCCATTACATGCAGTACACGTTCTCTCTACCATAAAGAATCCCTGACTGAAGCGCATTTTCCCAGTTCCTCGGCAAGACGGACATGCTTTTGGTCTGGCTCCCCCTTCGGATCCGGTTCCACGGCAGGCTTTGCAGCTGATGTTTGTTTTTATCTTTAAATCGATATTTTTCCCACGAAACGCTTCCTCCAGCGTTATCGACGTCTCATATCGGAGATCTGCGCCACGCATATCCATTCGTTCCGAACGATTATTAAAAAATTCATCGAATATATCAGAAAACGGCGAACTGGAATCAAAGCTAAAATCGTCCGAGGAAAAACCTCTATTATGGAAGCCACCACCGCCACTGGAGGCATTCTTATAACTTTCATGGCCATAACGATCGTAGGCTGCTTTTTTCTGGGGATCTTTCAGTGTTTCATATGCTTCGTTTATTTCTTTGAATTTTGCTTCGGCTGCTTTATCCCCCTTATTTCTATCCGGATGATATTGCATAGCAAGTGTGCGATAGGCTTTTTTTATATCAGCATCGCTGGAAGCTTTCGACACTCCGAGTGTCTCGTAATAATCTCTAGACATACCTGTAAAATCCCAATTGACGGAGCTATTCTACCACAAATAGACGTGATAAGATCCATTTCAATAGCTCATAATGTACAACAAAAACACTGCTCGATCCATACAGCTAGCAAAATTTCTTGTACGACAATCCATATGCAACAGGTCTAATGCTTCTGCTGCAAGGACAGAGCTTTTTTATACACTTCATTTCTTTTGATGTTATAGGCAGTTGAGATTTTTTTCACGGCTTCTTTCAGAGACGTGTGTTCAAATTCTGTCTTCAGTTGGGAAAGTATTTCAGCTTCGTCGGGAATAGCAGCTGTATCACATCCGGAAACAACTATTACGAATTCTCCAATGGGATCACTTTGCGAAAAATATTCGATTAGTTCGGATAGATTTCCGCGTTTTGTATCCTCAAAGATTTTCGTGAGTTCTCGGCAGACACAGCAACATCTATCGCCCAAGACTTCTTTCATTTTTTGCATTGTGTCGATGATGCGTCTCGGTGATTCGAAAAATATCATGGTACTTGACTGGTTTTTTAGATCGTTCAACGAATCAATTTTTGCTTTTTCTTTAGTTGGGAGAAAACCAATGAATATAAACTTATCGGTGGGAAGTCCGGTAACGCTAAGAGCGGCAATGGCAGAACAAGCTCCTGGAATAGGAAATACATCCATATTATTTTGTATGCACCAATTTATCAGACGATATCCAGGATCCGAAACAAGCGGAGTTCCTGCATCTGATATCAGCGAATATATCTCTCCAGGTTTTAGAACGGAAGTTATCGAGCTACTCAATTCGTTGTGCTCATGGCAAGCGATTAGTGGCGTTTGAATTTTATAAAAATTTAGCAGTTTTTTCGATTGACGAGTATCCTCAGCAAGAATGCATTTGGATATGCTAAGAATATGTATTGCCCGTAGTGATATATCAAATATGTTCCCTATTGGAGTTGCAACAACATACAATCCTGGTTTATTCTTCTGTTCGTATAGCTTGTGAAGAACTTCATCAAGATATTGAGGTGATAAAAATGCATTGGACAATAAATCTGCTCCTGTCGCTTGTTTTCCTTTTGACTTCCTGCTCTCGGGAACACTCTAGGGTATCTGCCCCCAAAAAGGAAGTCGTCATCGATAGGTCGGCTGAAGAAAAATTGCTCAAGCTTGAACGAAACACCAATAAAAATCCTATCTTATTGCTATTGCCACTATCTGGCCAACATGCCGAAATTGGAAAAGATATATTAAATGCGTGCATGTTGTTTTCCGATGAACACAAAGACAGTTGTGCTACTTTCAGCGTGGTTGATACATCGGATCCAAATACAGAAAGCTATCAATTATACAATAGATTCAAGCATGCCAATCTAAAGGGTATAATAGGCCCCGTATTCTTTAATGAAGCGAAGCAATATGGAGCACTGTTCCCGAAAGCGTCCATATTTACGCTTTCCAACAACACAAAAGTAAATAACAATCATGTGTTTTCATGTGGTATATCACCAAGAGACGAAATTCATGCGATTTTCTCCTATGCTAAAAACAATGATCTGAATAATTTTCTTGTGATGCTTCCGGAAAATGAACTTGGAGATCAACTTCTGAAATGCATTAATAGGGAAAGTAAACGCGGCTTCAGCGAATACGGAGAGGTAGAAATCATACGATACAAAAGCATGTCGCGCCAAGATGCTGCTAGAATAGTGAAAAATTCCAAGAAAAACGCAGTATTTCTGGTAGATCCAATTGTAAGTCCACGAGAACTAGAAAATGTTTATGTTTTCACACTGGGAACATCTGCATTTGCAAATCAAGATGAATTGGATGGAGCATACCTTGCATTTTCCAAAAATCAGCAATTGGACAACTTCACCAAGAAATACAAAAATACTTTTGGCAGCACTCCTGGAACGCTCTCCATCATTGGCTATGACATATGCAGTCTTCTGCACAACATTATAACAGAAGGCATGAACGAAGAGTCATTTTATTCAGAACACGAAGGGTGTCTTGGCTCGTATCTCCTGAAGAAAAACAAGGGCATGATACATCTATTGTCCATTGTACGTCTCGAAGATGGAGCCATTAGATCTCTTGAATAACATCCGAATTCTTAATTTGAATGTGTAGTCGCGATCTGTGTTAAGAAAGATTGGCTTTTCCATTGGCCATTTTTACTATGCCGAACCTCAGATATCGAGCTCCTGTAAATACGGTCATGATCACTGCTAGCCACAGAGTTACCACTCCAACGTCTTTTATTAGACTTACATCAGGAAACATAGCTGAACACAACAAACATGTTATCGATAGCATTTGCATTGCCGTCTTCCATTTTGCAAATTTGGTAACCGGAACCTTCATGCGCATCTCAGACATAAACTGCCTCAGGCCGGATACGATAATCTCTCTCGCCAAAATTATCGACGCTCCTATCAAGTGTGGGCCATTTATTACACCAACTCCAGATAGCATCAGCAAAATTGTCGATACCAGTAATTTGTCGGCAACTGGATCCATAAATCTGCCAAAAGCAGACACTTGCTTCCACTGTCTTGCAAAATATCCATCAAAAAAATCGGTTATGCAAGCGATTATGAACAGCAAAGTCGCGGATAAATGCGCCCAAAATCCTTCTATGTAAAAACATAGGATTATAAAAGGTATAGAAAACACTCTTGATAGAGTTAACAGATTCGGAAGCATATAAAAACTCTCATCCAAGTTATAATAAGATATTAACACAATGAGTTGATGAATAAAATATATCTAATAGAGCAAAATTCATGGCTTTTCAGTTCTCTAAAAGTAACGCTCAAGAGAGTTTTCTTTATCATGAAGCATGTGCCCTTTGATAATTTTCGATCCCCATTTGCGATGCAAGTTCGTGAAAAACCTGCCATAAAAATTTCTTGATCTCTCCATTTAACTGAATCTTTAGGCCAAGCCTTTAGAGTTTCACTAGTCAAGCTAGTTGCTTACCCATCAATGAGTTACTCCAGTGTATACGATTGCGGACTGTTGAATAGCGCATGCAGTAGCATATTGTTTAATTTATGTCCAGAACAGAATCCGTCGTATTGTCCGATTATCATATATTCCGATAGAGACAGATCTCCGATTAGGTCCAGCATCTTGTGTCGAATGGGTTCATCGTCGAAGCGAAGGCCACCGTCGTTCAGAGCATTTCCATTGGCATCGAATACAATGGTGTTTTCCAGAGATGAACCAAGCGCTAGATTGTTCTTGCGAAGATACTCTACATCCTCAAAAAAGCCAAATGTACGAGCGGGAGCAATCTCAGTTGCGAAGTCATCTTGGAATAAATCATAGGAAAAAGGCGTAGTTCTCAATCCTTTCTTCGAAAAATCACAGGACAAATTCAATATCAAATGATCTGCCGGAGATAGGGACGACCATCTATCTTCTTCACCAATCTTTACGTTTTTTAATATCTTCAGACATTTTCTCTTTTTTGATTGAGCTACTGTTCCGACAGATGCAATTTCTCTAGCAAATATATCAGAACTTCCGTCCAATATCGGTATTTCTTCTTCATTAACTTCAATGATCGCATTTGATATCTGAAATCCATACAGAGCGGCCAATATATGCTCTACCATAGAGACACTTACACCGGATTTATTGGATAATCTCGTACATAAAGTCGTTTCCGATACGTTTGCGAAATTGGCAGCTATGGAATTATCACGGTCGGCATCTGTTCTTATAAACACGATGCCGCTGTCCTTGGAAGCTGGTAAAATATTAATTCGACTTTTCATGCCGCTATGCGCTCCTATTCCTTCGACGGATATAGCAGATGCAATAGTTTTTTGAATCACAGTAACTCCATATGTTTTCTTGTCATTCTACATTAGACCTGTTGCATAACCTTCCTCTATCCGGTATTTTTATCGTCGATCCGGTGCTCGAATCCTCATGTACATTTGAGTACACTGCGGTTCTGCGCAACGACACAAGTGTCTCCGTGTCTCCTAAAAAATCCTCGGATATAGTCGGTTTCGCAACAGGTCTATTCTTTTAAAATAAGAGAGTTTTCAGGCAAATATAGTACAGTGCATAATACTCTCTTATTTCAATACTTGTTGGCATTATATCACACACCATATTTAATTGAAAACTCCTAATACTATCGAAAGTATATCATATCATAAAGACCATTCATAGCGAATCGTGTATACCTTCCGAGAACGGAAAAGCCATAGCAAGTGGCAATTATCTTTGGACGTCTCCAGAATCTTCTCTAGAGTCCTCGGAACTTTTGAAGTCTTTCGAATCTTTAGAGCCTTCAGAATCCTTTGACATCATAAATTTCCCGATTAGAGATTCCAGATTTGTAGGGCCAACTGTGTTTTGTATTTCTCCGCCTTGCTTAATATTTTCTTCGGCTCCGCCTGGTGTGAGAGCAAGATATCTTCCTCCGAAGAGTCCGTCGCTCTGCACAGATGCGCTGCTGTCTGTGGGAAGTTGTATGTTATTTGGCACAGAAAACTTAACAAAAGCCAGAAATGTCTCTGGATCTATATTGACACTCAGGATTTTTCCAATTCGAACACCACTTAATTTTACGTCCACGCCATCTGCGAGTCCATCAGCGCGATCGAATTTTGCCGAAAGTGTATAGCCATCAATTTTCTTCCAGCTGGATTGATTATAAACAAAATAAAAAAAGAACGATGCCACCAAAAGAACAAAAAAACCAACAATTGTCTCAAATGCGCGTCCCTTTTCCATGATCTCTCTCCTATAAATATTGCCCCCCATTTATGCTTAGCGTAGTTCCAGTCACATAGGAAGCCTCTTCACCAGATAAGTATAACACAGCATTAGCTATTTCGTCAACTTTTCCGAACCTCCCAACTGGAATTCCGTCTATGATTTTTTCTTTGATGTCGTCACGAATGGCGTCAGTCATATCCGTAGAAATATATCCTGGCGCAATGGCGTTGACGGTAATTCCTTTCGATGCGGATTCTAGCGCTAAGGACTTCGTAAATCCAAGAATGCCAGCTTTAGCAGCCGAGTAATTCGTTTGGCCTACTTGACCTTTCAGGCCGTTCACGGAGCTCAGGTTTATGATGCGTCCAAATCTCTTCTCACGCATTGCCGGAATGACCACTCTACACATATTGAACACAGACGTTAGATTGGTGGCTATAACGCGATGCCAATCAATGGGATCCATCTTGTGAAGCATTCCATCTTTGGTAATACCTGCGTTGTTAACGAGCACATCGACATCGCCTCCAAGGGTATTGCAGATTTCTTCTACTCCTTTTATACAAGAATCGTAGTCGGATACATCCCAGGAAAAAATTGGAATACCAGTTTCTTCGTGAAATTTTTTCGCTGTATCGATATCTTTATTATAGTTGGCAGCCACAAAATATCCGGATTCACTTAATGCCCTGGATATTCCGCCACCTATGCCTCTGGTTCCACCAGTAACGAGAGCTATTTTCACTACACACTCCATAAAATCAAAAAAAAAATACACATAATCATCTATTGGTGTTAATATTATCAGCTAGCAAATTGGTTCGCCATAAAAATATGATTTATGAAAAGACATTATCTATTTTGGGACATGAGAAAACGGAGGCGACTCTGGCGCGCGCTATTATTTCCGGAAAGATATTTCCCACCTGGATCTTTCAAGGACCGTTCGGTGTAGGAAAGTCTACTGTAGCTCAACGATTCGCCAAATGTCTTCTGTCTGGAACAACTCCTTCTAAATTGTCTCTGGACATTCCGCCAGATAATCCAGTACATAAGCTAGTTGCCCTTCGCACTCATCCGGATTTTTTTGTACTTGAGCAGAAAGAAGAGTCGGTCTCCATTGATGAAACTCGAGATCTGTTGCTTAAAATTCACAAGGCACCATCGCTTTCAAAATGGAAGGTAGTTTTGCTGGAAAACGCCGCTAATTTAAATAAGAACATCTACAATTCACTGCTAAAAATTCTTGAAGAACCTCCAAAAAGTACCGTAATTATAATGATTTGCGATAGTGTCGGATATATTCCCAAGACACTGCTATCAAGAGCGTCAAAGCTACGCTTTAATGTAATTGATACGAATCTTGTGGAAAAAGCTCTCAAAGATCGAGACATAGAAAACGCGAAAAGAATCGCTGAATTATCCGGAGGATCCATAGGAGCGGCAATTTACATACACAATAATAATGGCATCGATATATTTGATAATTTACTGAATGCTTTCGACAGCAGTTCTGGAAATGACAATTATAAAAAACATCTGAAGTATCTATTCGATAATAAGCTATGCGATAACTTTTTCATCATCAAAAAATGTATGGCGCATATTTTAAAAATCTATGTTGATATAATCTGCGATAGCGTCGGTAACGAAAACTCCAATGAAGTAAGGATACTGAAAAATTTCCGCAACAGAAATATGTTTTCTGGAACAGATACCGAGGTAAAAAAAGTTATGGAAGCTATTGCCATGCTGAGCGGCGGGGAACGCCTAATGCTGGATAAAAATTCTCTGTTAGTATATGTATTTGAAAAATTTTTCTCGTGTTAGCGGTGAAGACAAATGGGACCAGATATCGAAACACTCATACAAAAGATCTCAAGATTGCCAGGACTGGGGCCAAGATCCGCTCGAAGAATCGTGATACACATGATAAAAAACAGAGATATTAGTCTGGAACCGCTGTTGACTAGCATTTCCAGAGTCTTCAAGAACGTGAAGGTATGTCCCATTTGTGCTAACATCGACACCTTCGACGATATCTGCTCTATCTGTTCCGACAGAACTAGACGCAACGACATTATATGCGTTGTGGAGAGCGTGGCGGATTTGTGGGCCATCGAAAGAACGTCCTGCTTCAGAGGAATGTATCACGTTTTGGGAGGACTGCTTTCATCCATTGAGGGAAGAGGTCCAGAAGTTCTCATGCTGGACAAACTAACGCAAAGATGCAATATAAATGGTGTAATAGAAATCGTGATTGCTCTTAGCGCAACCGTAGAAGGCCAAACCACAGATCACTACATCAAAAACTTCTTTGGCAACAGAGATATAAAGACGACGTCATTAGCTCACGGCATACCAATGGGCGGCGAGCTGGACTACCTCGATGACGGAACTCTCTTCGCCGCCTTTTCTGCTCGGGGGTAAGTCCTTGCAGGACTGGCATTTTCTGCTTCGGTGCTTGCAGCACGGGCGTTTACTATTTTGCTATAGTGGATTCGTTTTGTAAACGTAGCTCGTCGTAGCGATAATTGCAGTCACCGTTCAATATATCCGGACTTTCAAAATCGAATCCGCTATAACAAGTTGCATAACCTCCTTCTGTTTTCACAGTTTCAACTGCAGCTTCTTTGCGCTTTGTTAAAATATCGTAAATCTATAGATAAATAACGGCATAAAATCTTAAAAACATTTATTTATTATTTGTTGTATTATTATTTTTAATACAATACACTGTCTTTGTAGTAGACGAATGGAGGTAAAAATGAAACTACGCAATTTAGTAGCTATTGGATTATTGTTAAGCGCTTTACAGGATGTAAATGGAATGAATATGTCTCCATTACAGCCTGAAAAGTCGACTTCTGGTTCGTCAATGAAGGCTATAAAATTCCCTGAGCCATGTTATGTACATTGCAATTGGGATTGGAGTGATGATCGAGACACGCTAGGTTGGACCAAGAAACATGGTGAATGTTTTGTTGTTTTTAGTGATAAATACCCTAGAGAAGAGTGGGCCACACAAGCAAAAGCAAAGATTTTAGAGGCTCTGCGTAATGCGAAGAATACCTCAGACGTACGATACAAGAGCTCCGAAGACGATAAGGCCGGCAACATAAACGTCGCCGAATTTTTTATTGAAGACATGTTGAGATATGGTCGGAAAATTGGAGGGCGTATGCTAACATTGAGTGCTAACTCTTGCTTTGCTCCTAATCCATTTTATATTGGACTTGACTACGAGTTTTTTGATCTTTCATTAAGAAGAGCCAAAATACTCATTAGAGACGAGGCGTTTCTTGATGAGGTAGATGCCGAAATCGCAAAAATTGAGCAAAAAACACTGAGCGATTCCTGAATTAAGTAAAATTTTCGAGGATTTTTTAGGCGATTCGCTATATACATCTCGTGAATAATTGCTTGGAAATTGCCTAAAGATATGCTAAAGATATGTTATGAAGAATTTTTTAACGCAAGAAGAAGAGTCAGAGCTGAAGCAGAGGCACCGAACCGAAAAGGATCGGCGCACTGCTGATCGCATAAAAGCAGTATTGATGTCGAATACATGCTGGAGTTACAGAGAGATATCAAAAGTCCTGTTGTTAGATGAGGAGACAGTCAGCAAACATGTTGATGAATATCGATCAGATAAAAAGCTGTCGATTGTTGTTGGAGGCTCTGAAAGCAAGCTTTC
>BNWK01000046.1 GCA_025998775.1 Alphaproteobacteria bacterium
AATCTTCATCAGATATATCTGTTCTTTTCAAATCTGAATGATAATCAGCTTGTGGATAGAAATTAGATGAGTTCAGATATTCCATGAAATTATCAGTAGTAATAGCTTCATAAGGAATAGTTCCTTTCGAGACCTTGCCATCACCAAAGTTCCTAACATTTTCATCTAAGCTTCCACCAGCAACAAAATTCCTTAAATCCAAGAATGACAAGATTATTTTTGAAGTTTTGTGTTCAACCTTGATTTTCTTGAAAGTTGCTACGCCACCAACCATTAATCCAGATGGTAAAATAGTCCATTCCACACACTGAAGTTCTGGTAATATCAAGTTCAAATCAAATTTTGCAGAATTAAATCCTAAGACAGGAACTTCGCGCCAATTGTAGATTTCATCAATTTCTTTGTCATTATATTTGTTATCTTCAGCGATACCTTCTGCAATAATAAACATCTTAGCAAGCATATCATGTAAAAAGTTTTTGCCTTGTCGAATATCTGTATAGATTGTATCATAGAAATTAGGTGGATGATTGCTAGTGTTTCCGTTGAAGGATACAGCAATTGTAAAAGCTTCGATGAATGACACTACTCTAGAACCTGTTAACTCTTCATTTTTGCTTACTTTTTTCTCCAGAGTTTCTAAATCCCAGCAAATGTAATATTTTGTTGGTTTGAACTCATTTGTTCTTCTGCGAGCTGCTAGATATGTAAGCACTGGCTGTTTCTGAAACACAGGAGCAAAAGGTTTGCTTTCCTCCAAGCGAACCTGCCTTTCCTTCCGACCTTTGCAGTTCTTTACATGCTCGCTGTATTTGTATTGCTGCCTGAATTTTGTGATATCCATCTGTCGATAAGTGTGGCAGTGAGGGCATGCTTTAGCACCTGTCAATTTCTCAGCATCAGTTACAAGCAAGGCATGGCATCTGTTATTAGAATGAATGAGCAATAGATGAAGAACTTTATTTTCTCCTGCGTTATCATTTCCGTAGAATTCATCATGTTCATATGAGTAAGAGTGAGTTCCATCTTTCTTATATTTTATTTCAGCGACAGCATATGTTCGAATACCATCAAGATTAAAGAATTCGCAGAAGCGCTCGCTTTCAGTCACAAACTCAAAGCCAGGATATTGCTCTAGGAACAAGTTTTCACATGTGACAACAAATTTTTGCCTATGCTCTAGCTTCATGCCTTTCTCTGTTTTCATGAATGTAGCAAACAAATCAGCATAGAATGCAAAGAACAGTTTACGCCCAGCAGCAAGTAATGCCTTTCCTGTAAGAGTAGGATTAAGGTATTTTGCAAGAGCAATGAATACGCAGATGTTATAAAGAACATGAATTGTATTGAAAATAAACGTTCTATGCTGGAGATAGTGCTCGCTTACATCAACTGTTGGGTCTCCTGCAGGTGTCAGTCTGTAAGCAACAAGTAAGACACTAAAAACAGCAACATATCGAGACGCAGAATTACCTTTATCCACAGATTTTTCCGCAAACTCATTAATTTTCTCCATGACATAAGTTTGATATGCTCTATTGTCATTTGGATTAGCTACTATGTAAGATTGATTTATTTTATGACCATCGCCAAATGCTGGATGATGAATATCATAAGTAGCAGTAATTTCTTCTGTATCTTCATCTTTACTTTGGTGCTCAACAATAAATCCAAAATCAAGAAAGAATTTCGTTGGCTTGTGCTTTTCATCTTTTGTCCAAATCTCATGAATTATTTCCCGAACTTCTTCCTCTGAAGTACTGGAGAACTTATACACTGTATATAATGGATGCTCCTCCTTTGCAATTTCACGCTTTTTTGGAGGGGTTGGAATTGTCGCCTTAAATTTATATGGATGAATAATCGTGCTTTCATCAACTATCATTATACAATTGTCTGTGTTATTATACAGATGTTTCTTTGGTTTTTCCTTGAAGTATTTCTCCTTTATTTTTTCTCTATCCTTTGTTTCCTTCTCATTCATATTATATTCTACTCCTTCCCTCTGAAAAGTGTATGTCTCGTTAACATTTTCTGCTTCCTTCTCCCACTGATTTTGTCTTTCATTTAAGGACAAGTCTTCATTCAATTGTTCCCATTCTTCCAGTTCTTCAGCAGTATAAGTTCTTGGTTCATCGTTGATATCTGAATAATCTATTTCATCAATTGTTGGTAGTTGAGATTGAGCAATCACTTCATCAATCATTTGTTGTGTTTCTTCATCTTGAATTGATGGCTTGGGCTTGCTTCTTTTGTTTGCTCGTTCTTTCCTTGACTTCCTAAGTTTTTCAGCATCAATACGATTGCACTTCCAGATAAAGTCGGAGATATTGGCATCTGCGTCATATCTATTCTCTCCAGCTGCAAGCTCACCTCCGTAAACTCTCAGTTTTTCATTAAGTACTTCTACAAGTTGATCACGTAACACATTTACCAATAAAGCTCCTTTTGCTTTCCTCAATCTGACACCAGCATCTCCGAGCAGACCTTTCACATCTTTCTCATTCAAGAAATCTACACCAAATCTTGACATACTTTATTATCATGATAAAAAATATAAATGAAATAAAAGTGAAATGAGAAAAATAAAAATAAAAAATAAAAATAAAAATAAAATGTAATCTTACAAACTTGTCATACTATTAAGAGTGTCCAAACTAGTTATCAAATCATTTCTTCGCTTTTCATAATGCTCGCATTCATTCGACATTCCTACATGTTTTTTAATCCTCTCAATCTCAAGTCTTTCATTTATAGATTTCAAATCATGTATCAATTTTTCTCTAAGCTTTGTTAATGTGTCATCTGATTTTGATTTTGTTATAGGTTCAGCTGGCGGAGGTATTTCAATTTCGATTTCATCATCATCTTGCTTGGTGTAATCGTTAGTATTGCCCATTTAATAAAAATAAATAAAGAACATCAATCAAGGTCATTGGTGATTTCGTCACCGTCGTCATTATATATTCGTTTAGTGTATTTTCCGTTCATATCTCTTGGCTGGTCGTTCTTCAGTGTAATTCCTTTATATCTGTTGTAATAGACTATTACTGCTTTTCCGCTTGGCTCATATGCTTTAACAGATTTGTTGCCATATCCTCTGGTATAATATGTCTTTTCTTCATACTTGCTTCCATCTTTCCAGTAAAACTTATCAGTCTCAGGACAAAAGAATAAGTTCTTGAGAATGTGTTTTCCATAAGTAGAAACTGGAACGTAAGTCAATTGAGTGTTTGTCTCCGTCATGCTACGAGGTAGTATTTGCATAGAGGATAAAATTTTAAAAATAATTTATTTTTGTCTTCTAATGTTTATCACCAATGAACTTCATTTTTTTTTAATTTTTTTATTACTATTCAATGAACAACATCAATTCCAAACATCAACCTCTAACATCAATCTACAACATCAATTCAAAGCAGGTGAGCAAAATCTTGAAAGTAAATTTTCCTTGGTAACTAATTTCGGTAGTTTCTTTACAGGAATGGCTAAATTTTTGTTAAAAAATGGGGGTCGTCGGAACGTTCATAAATGTGTGTTTTTGAGGGTCAAAAGTGCCAAAAACTGGGTAAATCTACAGAGGTACCCGAACATCCCTATATAATTACTACTGAGCACTAAAAAGTATAGAGAATATTTAAAAACACAATTGTTAAAATATCAAGCCTACACTTTGAATTCAAAAAAAGAGTTAATCATTGCTTTTCATTCAATGATGATAGTCGTTTATCAAATGCCACCAAAGGTAGGTGCAAAGATGGATGAGTGGATACAGAAATATCACGTACATAAATTGACAAGATATATTGATACTCCAAATAATTTATGCTTTTGGGCTTGCCTTGCACTCTGGAAAAATGCTGGGAGTGGCAGTAGTTGCTATTTGGTTGCAGAGGCTAAGTTACTTTTGAAAAATTCCTATAGCTTTTATGTTAAGAAATATGAGGGATTATCTCTGAAAGAAATAAGTAGTATCGCAGCACACTTTGACATCAATATTTTAGTGTATACAGCAACCGCGGAAGAAGAGAATATCATATGTGAACTCTCAAATGATTTATCTTCTGTGGATAAGGAAAGAAAGGAATGCATAAATAACTACGTGTGGTGATCTTGCTCACTTTATGTTTGTTGCAGACCCTGAAAAACTAACAAACTCAAAGACTTGTCAAATTTGTCTTAGTCAGTGGTTTGATATGAGAGATAAAAAACATTGGAAGAGAAATTATGACAGACATGTTGAAATGTGCAAGGCAGGAAATGGTGAAATAGGAAAACAAATAAAACTGGACAAGAAGCCTCAGCCATTTGTGCCACATCTTCGACAAGCACCGCAGCCCACCACTGTTTTTGCTACATATGATTTTGAGACATGTGAGATTGCAGTGAATAAGAAGATGGGATGCAAAAAGGAAATCGTTGGTGAATTGCTTCCGATTAGTGTGGCAGTGTGTTCCTCCCTCGGACATAAGAGATTCTTTTGTATCAAGAAATCAATGTATTTCGTTAATGAAATGCTTGAATATTTATTTAATCTTGCAAAAAGTTTGAAACTAACAAAGAAGGAATATCTGAATGTGCTTGGATTCAATAGTGGCAAGTTTGATTTTGTATTGTTGCTTCCGTACTTGCAAGGGAAGAATTGGTATATTGAAAAGGATACATTCATCGGAACTGCGAGTGTGTGCAAGCAAATTATTGTCAGACATGTGGATGGAGAGACAAGAATAAGATTTCTGGATTTGTCATTGTATGCACCAAATAATTCTCTAAAGAAATTTGTTGAAACATTTGGCAATCCCGAAAACATGGACAAGGGATTGTTTCCGTACGATTTGCTGAGAGCTCCATGCAAGGAAAGAGCGAGAGAAGGGTTGGATAAGATACCTAGTAACAAAGAACCATTCACACAAGAGAGCTTCTTTGATTCTTTGAAGAATGAAGAAATGAGTGACAAGAATTATGGAATATATTTAAAGGATTACGAGGCATATAAAAACATGTGGGAATATCTTGAATACTACAAGGTGCGCGATGTGGAAGTTATGATCGAGCCCATAAACAAAATGATAAATATGTTTTCACAGTTGGGTGTGGACATTTTGTCGTATTTGTCATTGTCTGCGAATGCATCTTCAATAAAACATAAAATGCTGTATGACGGATTTGACGTTGAGGCAGACTACAACTGTGAGAGTGATGAGGAGGAATTTGTGTCAACAATTGAGTGGGCAACAGAGAGGGGAGAGGGATATACAGAGCAGGACAAGAAAGCAGGAAGAAGTGCGAAAGATAATGTGACAGCATCACTCATAATGGCACTGCGTAATAAATATAAGAAATGCTACTTATGTAAATGCAAATTCACAGAGAATAACAAATCGACATTGGACAGAATTGACAACAGTATTGGCCACACTCTCTTGAATGTAAAAGTTGCATGCCGCCCCTGCAATATATTTAAATCTGACAGAGATGCTGAAAGTGTGAAGCTGCGTGTGCAGACACGACTGTTCGCATTGAAGTACAACTTACCAATGACAATTACTGATAAAAAAATTTATCGCATATTACGAGATGGCATCACTGGAGGACTGGCAAATGTAGGGCACAGATACAATATACGGGCTGCCTTTCATATTTGGAAAAAAATCAAAGGATTACTATTTTCTTGAGTAACCTAACTAACAAAAGTAGGCAGAAATGTTAAGGCTCGTCCTTAGTTTGGTAATTCAACATGTCACTGAACGATATCGAAGATATTCCTCTGTTGAGTCTGGTTGGTACGGATATTGTTGTCAACTGCCCTCCTAAGCTTGGGGAAGCTGCGCGTCCATTGTTGGAGAAGTATTCCACGGAAATAATGTTGCTCAAGTTTGGAAGGGATCCTGCGAAAATGGAACAGATGCAAAGGACAAGGGAAGCAAATGAAAGATATCAAAAAAACAAGAAGGCTGAAAAGGTTGATCGATCAAGCAAACTTGCAATACGATCGAAAATGGCAGCAGTGCGAGCTACACTTGCAAAACAGCAGTCCAAACGTCAGGCAGTGCGAATGAATGTCGAAGCAAAAATTGGATCGTCCATGGATAATGCGATCGACACAGATGACATCGAAGACATCGAAGATGACGATCAAAAGCCTGAGATTGAGGACGAGAACGACGATGAAGCTGCTCAGATTGCAAGCGACGAAGCTGTGGTAAGGAAGTTGCAGGAAGAGGAGAATGTTCTTGCTGACGAAAATTAAGAACATTGTTTCTTTGCTTATCTGTATCACTTCCGATTTATTTTTTTATTTTTGTTTAAAATAAGTCACATCGAAGGGAATTTAGTGATTGGACATAAGGCGAGTTTGACGGAGGATAAAACGAATTACAAAATTGTTTTGAACGGTGAAGAATTGAAGCTAGATGATCTGAAAGCTCCAATCGGCAGTGGGAGTAATGTTGCTGGTGGTGAACGTGGTGGGGGTGCTGCTGAGGAAGATAAGGAAAGGCTTATCAGTGGTAAGGTTGACAGAGAATTAGTCAGTGAGGATGGTTCGTTGCAGACAGAGATCGTAATGAATGCTGGTCCAGATCCATTTGATGGCAGATTCACGATGGCCAAATCCGCTTTGGTGTCCACATTAAGGGATGAAGATAGTGACACTAAGTTTGTTGCATCTGTTGAAGCTTTTGTTGACTCTGGAAATGCACGTGTAGCTATTAATGCCTCAGATAATGCAGGAAATAACTCGGCACTCACAGTACACCCTAGTGATGTTATTATCACAAGTGGTTATGTAACAATAAATGGAACATCGTGGGACAGTGTGCTCAGTCGAGTAACAACACTGGAGACTGCAGCTGACGACGGAATATGTGAAACAGGAGAGGCATTCTTTGGAAGAACGGTTTACATAAAAGGATGGACGGGAATTTTAGGTGGCATTGCTGAAAGATCAATTCACCTCTTCTTTCCCAACTCCAGCAGTCGTATTGTAGCTGTCGGTGGTGATGTAACAAAAGCGTCATCCATTGGCATTGGAGGAGCAATTCCGCTTTATTACGACAGCGATCAATACTTTTTTGTAGCTAAGGAAGACAATGTCTTGAAGTTGTATGCGGGTGTTTATCAAGTAAACAGTGATGTACGTTTATGGGTTAAGTATGTATCCACTTGAACGAGATTCCAAAAAAATGATCAGACTGTGTTCAAAAAAGGTTTTATTTTTAAAATGAAATGGAAAAAAGTAAATAATAAACAATTCTTCAATACCCCTTCGGGTTCCAGAAGTCTTTCCCGAACTTCTCCTCCAACTCCCTCAGCAGCTTCACAGTCACTTTTCTGTCTCCTCCCCTTCCTAACGGAATCTCTTGTGGTATCCTGTTTCCACCAGTGCTCCATTCGATAGCTTGGAGTAACCCTGTCATATGCTGGTACGGTAATGGTATATGGCTGGTATGGCGGTTTTTCAACTGGTATCAAAAAACTGGTACCCACTTTTGGAAAGCTGGTATGTACTGGTATATTTCTTGGAAGCGAGTTCTGTGAGGCAGTGGTGGAATTGGAGTGACAGTGCATTCTGGAGCACAGGTGCAGCTTCGATACCGTCACTTGAGTTGGATCTTTTTTTTCTTTTTCTCGTCCTGTTTCAGAAATGAAATTTTTTAGCTGTCAGAGTTCGACTCCCCCGCACAGCAAAAAAAAAATTTTTTTTCACATTTTTTAAAAATTTTGGAGTAGTGACTGTGGAATATTGTCGCAAACAAAAGTGGGGATGTCGTATCCAAAGTTTTAGCGCTTAGCTGTAAGTTGGATGTCTTTCTCTATTATCCTTTTCTGTCACTCATTATACTTTAGCTGCACACGAAGTCCAAAAATAAAGATGGACAAATGAAGTGAATAGAGAAGAACAAAAGAAGTGAGGAAAGAAAGTGTGCTTATTTCACGATCTTCTCTTTCAAGTAGTACATCAGCAGAGCTACGATGGAGGCGTTGTTCAGAGCTTTGCCGACAAGACGAGAAATGTCGCCGAGAATGGGCTCGCAATTGACTTCCGTAGCGCAGCAGGCATGCATGCGCAATCCGAGTTCGGCGAACAAGCACTTCTCCTTCTCCTTCTCGCGCATCTCCATGTAATACTGGTAGGGTTTTCTCCTAAGCAGCTCGCCCTCGTCGTATGGGAGCGGCGTAAGCCAAAACTGGCGAACCTGGTCAACCACCTAAAAGGGAAGGAACAAAAAGGGGAAAGAGAAAAAAGAACAAGAACTGTCTGGTTGTACAAGTAGTATGTGTATGGCGCAAAAGGGCCCGATTCGTTTGCATCCCTTTTCTAAAAGCCCTTCACTTTTGAGATATTTCCCTGGTGATTTAATAAGTGTAAATTTTCTGTCATACGCAAGAAACCATCTACAGATTCATTTTTGGGCATCTCACGCCTACTTCAGAAATGGAAATCTTTTTCTATTTTTTGATTTTTTAATTCCTAAGAAATGAAACGAGCTGACAAAATTGAAATGCTTCTGAGACTTGGTGTTCAAAGGGAGGAAATATTAGCATACCTAAACGATCCACATACAAAATTTAGTCCCAATGAACAATTACTCAGACACTTAAAGGACCTAAAATATACTGGTAAAATGAGTACAAATAAAATAGAGTCATTTCTCAACTATTGGGAGTATCCGAAGGTTGATAAAAAAATTGCTGAAGAAATAGATTTAGAGATAAAAGAATATCAACAATCAAGAAATACATATATTCGAGAGTGTATTTCAAAGGGATATACATTTTAAAGAAATTTTATTTCTCCTGTAGAGAGTATGTAGCTGGGTACGTTTGAATCTCATTTTGCCCTTTTGCAGAGAACACCCCAAAAACGTATCCCACAGTCATCCCAGACATGTCTAACACTTCTTTAAACAAAAACGAACTCCATCAACCCCTTTTGCTCAGTTTACCAAACTTGGTTACCAAAGAAATCAAAAAAGTTAAATATCTCGAAAAACACTAATAATAAAAAACAAAAATTTTCACCAATGCCTTCATTTCGAAAAACACTTCAATTTTTCAACGAAGAAATTTTAAATAGTAAACTTTACTGAGAAAATTAACTTGGTAAAAAGAGTTTTTCGCTTTGTTTCTGAATTTCACTTCAAAAAAAACATCGGATTTAAACTTTTATGAAAGGAGGAATAACTATGCGCTTAAATTCTGGATAATTGCGAAGCAAATCAACAACACAATTACCACGCTCATATTTAACAAATCTTCCTAACTCATCAAAGTTTCGTCGGCGCTTAGTGAATTTGCGGTCAGTCTTTGCCAAGTCAAGATGAACAAGTAAGATTGCACCTTTAGGATAAGTCAAGTATCCATTCATTTGGCGTTTGAAATCAACTTCTTTCAATTTATCTTGACAATGCTTGATGTATAGTGCTTCCAGTTCTGGGTCTTGCTGCATCTCTGCGGGAGTGAATTTATTTAAGAACGCAGAATGAACAGTATTATTGTAAATTCTAACGACATTTCCCAAGAGATTTTCATCATTGAACGCATCTTCTTTGTAACCGCTAGCTCTTCCAACTAAATTACGGATAGTTTTGATTGCGGCGTCAATGATATTATAGCTATTTGTCATTCTAAATGATGCTCTCGATTTTGGGCGACCTTCGGTCGCACTCAGCGCCAA